>DATDNG010000393.1:0-13566 GCA_036518375.1 Nitrososphaeraceae archaeon
ATGCAATATATTTATAGATTTATGATATACAATGTAAGTAATTCTTAAATCAACGATTGAATATTTGCTGAGTGATTATTTAAAATGCAATATCAAAATACAAAATCATCTTTAAAATTTACTGACAAAACGGTTGTAATAACAGGAAGCGGAACAGGCATAGGCCAAGCAATCGCCAAGAAATTTGCTCGTAATGGTGCCAATATTATCATCATGGGCAGGAGGAAGGAACCCCTTGAGCAAACATCTGAGGTCTTGAATGGCATCATGAGAGAGGTAGGATCTTCAGGTAAAGTACGAACTTTTTCAGGAGTGGATGTATCTGACGAGATAGGAATTAATAAGATGTTCAAAGATATTAAACAGGAATTTGGTAAAGTTCATATCGTCGTAAATAATGCAGGGGTTTCAGGTCCAGTAAAGACATTTACAAATGCAAATTTTAAAGAATTCAGAGATTGTGTTGCTATTCACCTCACAGGTACTTTCTGGACTTCAATTCAGAGTCTGCAAACAATGGAACCAGGAGGAGAGATAATTACAATTACGACATTCTTTACTGAAGAAAATCGTTATGAACAAAGACCGTACCGGTTTAGAACTCCTTATACTGCTGCGCAAGGGGCGAAGAACAGACTTGTAGAAGCATTAGCATGGGAGCTAGTGGAAAAAGGGATTCGCTCGATCGCGACAAACCCTGGTCCTGTTCACTCAGATAGAATTTACAAAACAGTCTATCCAAAGGCTGCGGCCGAATTTTTAAGAATTGGTGGTTATCCAGAACTCACGTCTATGGAGATTGAAAAAATAGCAAACAAAGTACTTCCTCTACTAGGCGAACCTGACAACATCATTTCAGATGGAATAAACCAGGTTGCTACTGATATAGCAAAATTCAATAATAATGAATCTACTCTTGAGGTTGAAAGACTATACAAAATAGTTTCTGGATTGCTTATCAAAATCCAAGAAATTGCAGAGAAAGTACAAAACAATACAAGCAAGATGATTGTCGATGGAGCATTCCTTACACAGGATGAAGTTGCTGATATGGTTTTTAATTTGTGCGATGAAAAGATTAGCAAACTAATCAATGGTAGAGTTATTCCAAATGATCGTGTATTTTATCCGGTCAAACCGATCATAGCAACATATACAGAAGCTAATGAACCAATAGAAGTAAAGGGCAAAGTCATTGTTATAACAAGTAGTTCTTCAACAAAAAAAGACCTTGATCGTGTTCGGAAAATTGCATCAGCATTACATTCGAAAGGAGTTAAGCATGTAATAATATTAACTAATAACCAATCTGCCTCATTACAATTCAAAGACTTTCATAATGATTTCATAAACTTCTCAAATGAGGAAGTTTTAGAGGAAATTTTCAACTCAGCAAGAACGAATTTTGGCGGCATAGATGCAGTAGTACATTTTACAGGTGATTATGATTATGATCTACCTTTTTCATCACTTGAAAGACAGCGATGGGATTCATTAGTAGATAATTTTGTCAACACACCTGCTTTGATTACAAGGGAAGCGGTAAAGGCAATGGCTCCAAGAGGAGCAGAAGAAGAACCTATTAAATTTAAGGGATCTAAAGGATTAGTTATAATAGTAGGACCAGACGCACCAATTGGCAAAAAGATCACAGGTACTATTAGAGCAAGATCAGAGGTTTTTAGAGGAGCATTACGGCCATACACTGCTACTGTCAACCAAGAACTCAGAGATGTTCTTGGTTCTGATATTCGGCTTTATCTTATCCTTGCAGGAAATGTAGACGGCGCCTATCCAAATAATAACAGATTGGAAGACTTTATTCTACAATTAATATCAGGTTCAGCTTCAAAAAGAAATGGAACAATATTCTATATAGATGAGGCAACATACTGAGATTTACAGAATATATCTATATATATGATAAATTACCTTTCATGATGTCTTGTAGCCAAAAGTGCAGCAAGGGACACCAAATTCCGCTCACTTTATCTTCAATAACGCTTCTCTACAACAATGTCAACATCTTTAGATTTCAATTTCAATCAATAACTTGGATGTATAGCATGCAATATAATGAAAAAGCGTCTCACATAAATGGAAAAAAGAAAGGAAAACGCTCTCTTAGATGTGTTTTTTCGTCTTAAACAACATAAAGTTTGTCCAGTAGAGAGGGTTGTGTTGTTTTTGCAGCTTTTCTAATACTATCTAATTCTTCAACTCCAACCCATCTTATTTTATTGGATCTTTTTACTCTCACAGTCTGAATTCGGAAGGTGTCTACTGGGTGGCTCTTTGAGGACTAGCTCATTTCCTTTTGATAATCCTACCTTCTATTTACTACTCTCATCTCGATGTGCAGCATCATGAGGATGTATCTCCATGGGTGTGTCTTTATTTCGTGTTGCAAAAGCATATCCAAATGCAAAGGAAATTATTATTATTGCTAAAATTGGACCAGTTAGTGGAGGTAATATATCGGAATTAGTTATGACTGAATATGACTCTATTGCTGCGATTGTCAAAGCAACTGCGCTTAGGGCATAGGCCAGATACTTGAATACTTTTGTGTGAAATATTCTGGCAAATGCCGATCTAAGAACTACACTATCTAGAGTATCAACGGGAATCATACCCATAGCGAAGAATCCTGCAAGTATCAATGCAATTTGTACACCAAGTGTTGCAGAAGCTACAGCTGATAATGTAAGAGCAGAAATTTGAGTTGCAGTATCAAATCCCAACCCAAATACCACACCTGTAATAAGAGCAGAACCAAAAGGTCCTAATATTTTAGTCCGAGTAGCTATTTTGCCAGCTAGAATAGCAGAACCAGTTCTTCCCCACTTTTTCATGGAATACATATTAATAGCTCCAATTGTTGCTAAAGCAATAGCTCCTATTATACCACCATAAAAAGAAAGCTGATCTACTTTGCTACTTGTTGCATTACCTATCACATATATTATCAAAAGCATTTCAGATAATACTGATATCATGTGACCCATACCGAATCCAGTACCAACCCATCGAGCTCTTTTTTTTGCATTGTGCATCCTAACAAGGTTGTCAATTGCAGTAATATGGTCAACATCAAGTGCATGACGCATTCCGAACATTAACATTGAAGGGATTGATACTGCAAGAAAGGCCTTTATCTCGGCTACCATTTTTAGATATTGCTCCTATTGAAATTATTATTATTATATGACATCATGGGTATTACCAATTTGTCAAAAGGTATTAAATAAAGCTTTTTAAGCCTACGTCGACAAGATACTTTCTCTAAATGCGACGCATATGTAAAAAGGATGCACCATGGGAAATGAGCACATGATCTCGGATTATTTCAAAGAGAAGCGTTGAATATTTTTAATGATTGCTATTGGTTATTACTAAAATAGCTTTTTGTAATACTATTTTCGGCTCAACAATTATATCAAAATTTACAGAATAGAAATTGTTAATATTGAAATTGGGAAGTATCCTGAATTGACTTACAATTTTGTAGTGATATTCTATCTTTAATATTTCTTGAACACAATTTAGAAGACGATCAATAATCAACTGCTTTCACACAAAACTTACGAAATGTACTTTTAAGCTCTTAATACCACGATTTTGCAATAGATCTTTTACTAGATCTTTTATTACTTTCACATTACCTTTAACCATGATATTCTCCAAGCAATTATCACCATCTAAATGCATGTGCGTAGTAGCACTTATTACATCATTGTATTTATGTTGCGTTTGAATAGATTTTGTATTTTTGTTGAAGATATGATTATTATATAGCATAATTATTGCTCCAGCTCCTGACTCTTTATCCTCTGCCTCCCAATTGCTCTGATCTATCAATGAATGCAGAGCTGTCTGAATGGCTTTAGATCTATCTGGAAAACCTGATTTTGCTATACTTTTATCAAATTCACCTAGCAAGTCTGATGGAAGTGACATACTTATCCTCGTCATTCTATGTTTTTTATACTTATGACGGCCCTTTTGCAACAGATATTATAGGTTCATAATTGCTACTTTTAACTTTGACGGAAGTTCTAAAGTATTTTGTAGCCAATCAGTCTAAGATTACTAAGACCAAATTATTTATACTGCTATTTTTAGATAGTAATTAGTTTTGCAGCTGATGTAGCAGTCAAATTATCTAAACATACAGCAGAGCAGCGTCATAATTAATTTAGATAGAAGAGATATGGCGCTAGAATACTTGTCAAAAGTAATCTAAATATAAAATCAGAAAATATTATTTCATTAGATCGATTGGAATGTCTTGATAATGGCCGTTTGGTAATACGCGTCTAATAGAGATAGGTAATGCCTTAAGGTCAAGTTCTGCTGTTGCTAACGAAATAGAGTCTCTTATATCATTCGAAACTCTGATCAAAGACGGAGCCCCTAAAGATAGCTGTAATGATCGGGCTCCAGTAATCCTGGCTCTCTCAAATCTCGTAAGTCTAGGCGGTCCAATTAAAACATGGCTGTCATTTGAGATAATTTCTTTAAGCTCGAATTCAATTTCGTTATATACAACTACCTCATTTTCAGGACGATTTGATTTCTTTGAAGGTCGATCGGCTAGTAGCGCATTTGCAGCGGCATTATCAGAAATCTCTTCAGTTTCTATCTGTTTCTTTAGCGGTTTTGCTGAACCAGATCGCTTTATCTTAGATTCTGCCTTCTTGGCAGTCTTTTCTTTATGTTTTTCACTCGAAGAATGCTTTACTACCAAGAATACTGCAAAGGATTAATAGATATATAATTAAACGTTACGAATTTTATAAATTGAAGAAAAAGGCCGCTTCCATTATATACTAAATTATTTTTACAATTTGCTACTACTATGAGTAATACAGGGTCAATTTCAAGGCTCCCTGTCACCTTGGAAATAACAAATAAAGGGCTCGCTGAATGCGAAATGATACGTCACTTATCTCCAGTTAGCGTGGGAATGATTTTAAAAAGGCTGCCATTGCAGGATAGAATTCATAAATTCGCAGACAAATTAGTATACATAGAAACAGGATTGACAATAGGAGCTGAAAAACAGAAAACTCGATTTAAGCGTGGGGATATGGCATATATGACATCCAATGGATCGATATGTATATTTATCAAGGACTCATCAGTCATACCTATGAATCCCATAGGTGTAGTCAAATCAAATCTAGAGATAATAGAAGACACACGCGCAGGAGACATAATGATTCTGAGGAACACTCAAATTTAATGGTACGTATCACGAATATGAATTATCAGCCGCGATATTGTATCACTGAATTCATGATTTTGAGAGTATTCCATACTTACTGCTAATTCCGGTAGATTTAGAAGACAAAGTATCAAAAATTCACATTTAAGTCATTCTGTCATTCGATTTTATATAAGTGAATACTCGACTGGCTATTTTTCCAGTTTGTAGACTCTGTGTCCACTATAACCCCCAACGCTCTTTACGAGTCCTTTTGCCTCAAGAGATTTAATAAATGCATTAGCAACAGAAATTTTTACACCAGAAGTTCTTGCAAAGCTTTGGATCGTTATTGCCTTCATACCTTGTATTGCCTTCATACCTTGGGATTCTTCTACAAAAACTGATAATTTTTGTTTTTGTTGCGGTTTTGCTACAATCTTTTTAGGGTCTTCTTTTTTTGGTGTTTTTATATCGCCAGATGGACTAGTAGCAGTCGTAGTATTATTCGCTTTATCTGTAGATCCTATGGGTTTTTTTTTCACGCCGCCCATGTCATCAATATAGAATTAAGCGCCTCATATAAGTGATGAGTGTATAAAGAGCAGATATTGACAATCAGAGTAGGATGATCTGTTATAATTTAATTTGTTATAATTTACCACAAATCCTAATAATAAATACTCTCATTATGTATTATCAGATTGACCTAGATCATACTCCAAACAATTACAAATCCTTTGCACCATTTTTCTGGTTTTATCCTATTTGTCATAATTGTTAGGTAGTACAGCATTAATATTTCAAAAGTGTAGTTGCCTCTATTTAAAAGAATAAAGGTGCTGAAAGAAACGGCGACTAATAGTAGTGGTGTATTTTATGCTATACTATATGTGATCCGAATTGAAAAAGATGGATGCCAAATATTCTTTAGTATGACACATACATTGAAAAAACTTAAAACTGAATAAACGATTAAAACATCATTGAACTTTTCTCTTATTGTAGATACATTTGAGCAAATGGAGCAAACATCTAGTAGACTTGCTCTTACTGATTATCTTGTCTCTCTTTTGAAGAGAACCCCGTCGGATATTATTGATAAAGTAATATATCTTATTCAAGGGAAGATCTGCCCAGACTATGAAGGAATAGAGCTAGGTTTAGCAGAAAAAATGGCTATTCGTGCACTTGCTCAATCTACAGGGCTAGATATTCCCATTATAGAAGAAATTTATCGGAAAACCGGGGACCTTGGTGATGCTGCTAAAGAGGTAACGAAATCAAAGAATCAAGCTACTCTATTTGACGACAAAATGACTGTTGAAAGAGTATATTCAACCTTAGATAAGATTGCACGGACTCTTGGCTCCGGTTCACAGGAAGTCAAACTAAGGCTTGTGAGCAGCCTTTTAAATAATGCAACTCCGCGGGAGAGCAGATATATAATGAAGTTCGTAATGGGAACATTACGACTTGGTATAGCAGACTATTCGGTAATGGATGCATTGGCGTTAGCATTTACAGGGGACAAATCCAACAGAAATACACTAGAAAGCGCTTATAATGTTTCCAGTGACCTAGGAACAATAGCAAAACTATTATCTACAACAGGTCTTGAATCTGTAAAATCACTCCAAATAACTTTGTTTAAACCAATTAGACCGATGCTGGCAGAACGCGCAAGTACCTCTGAAGAAGCATTAGGAAGAATGGGCAGGAAGGCAGCTGTAGAATACAAATTAGACGGCGAAAGAATACAAGTACATAAAAAAAAGGAAAAAGTAGAACTCTTTTCCAGGAGACTTGAAAAAATTACAGACCACTATCCTGATGTCGCAGAGGCAATAAAATCAATTAGGGTAGATGAAGCAATATTAGAAGCAGAGGTGGTAGCCATTAACACCAATACTGATGAATTTCTACCATTTCAGGAGCTAATGCATCGCCGCAGAAAATATGGGATAAAACTAGCAGTAGAAAATTATCCAGTAGTTATGAATTTTTTCGATGTATTATATATAGACGGGGATAATAAGACTTCTTTGACTTACATCCATCGCCGTAAAATCCTTGAAAAAATAATTAAAGGATCACATAACGAAAAGTTGAGGTTAGTTCCTCAAACTATTGTCGAAAAATCAGAGCAAATTGACAAGTTTATGGCATCTGCCATTGAAAATGGATGCGAAGGACTAATGATAAAGCAACTTGCAAGTACATACAGAGCAGGATCTAGAGCATTTGCGTGGCTGAAACTAAAACGCGAATACCGAAGTGATATTGCCGACACACTAGATCTAGTCATAACAGGTGCGCTTTATGGCAGAGGTCGTAGAGTTGGAAGATATGGCGCTCTTTTGCTTGGAGCGTATGATTCTAAATTTGACATGTTCAGAAGTACGTGTAAAGTTGGAACTGGTTTTACTGATCAACTTCTCGAAGAACTTTACAATAATTTAGAAAATCACCGTATTACACATAGGCATGCGAGGGTAGACACTGGAATGGAAATGGATGTATGGTTTGAACCAAAAATCGTAATTGAAATTATTGCATCTGAAATAACCTTAAGTCCTTCCCACACTGCAGCTATGAATTCAATAAGGCCAGAATATGGGCTTGCACTAAGGTTTCCAAAGTTTACAGGCAAAATAAGATATGATAAGAAGCCAGAAGACGCTACTGACGTTGAGGAATTAGTATTACTGTATAAGAAACAAATGCGAACAATAACTGGTGGAAGGTAATGACACACGCTATCTAAAATCACCCTGCTGCATTACTGAAAAAATTTCTTTTTATGTATTAAGAGAAGCGTACTTATATTTTATTAAAAACACATTGGAAAGTAATTTTACCTTTTCACCTTACTATTTTGTACATAATTCTTGTGTTGTCGATAATTATTGGATCCAGAAACTCGCCGTTTAGGTAGGAATCCACCACTGAAGACCTTGATGCCTATTATCTTGTTTATTCTGTCAGTCATTGGTGCTACCGATGCATAAGGTGCATTAACAGGTCCGATTATCTCAATCACTTTTCCTATAGGCTTTCCGTTTGCATCAACTAATAATTCACCATTCTTTGTTTCTTTGCTGCCGGTTACCAATCTTACGATGAGCCTTCCACTCTTTGCTAAATGCATGACCTCTCCTCTCTCCTCCAATTTAGCAACTACCATTAACTACCATTATGCTCTGTCAAGAATATTTCAGTTGTTGTCATTATACAATATTCTCACGTCAATTGCCTGTGAAAAATTTTTAATTATCAATAAAGAACACAGAATAATCTAATGTTATATTATCTTTTAATTGCTATCGTTGATTAGTTTTCTGTTTACTTCTTTTTTGTACCATTTTTTCTGCAACGATATCAATAATTGCGGTTTTTTTTACATCTTCTGATTTTGGGAGCATCACATATCCTGATCTAACAAAAGATCTTCTAGGATATCTTGCCTTATCATTAGTCTCTTCTGTCAATGGATTGTAACCTACTGATTTGGCAGCGTCAATCAGTTCTGTAATTGTTGGATCGAAAACCGCCCGATCACGTTTTACCTTGCGTCCCTTGCGTTTTGATAAATGCTTGTTAAAATAATCAAGCCATAAAATTATATGCTCATAATCTTTCAACTTGCATTAATTAATAAGTCTTAAATATTAAGATTAATAATCAAAAGATAATAAGTTTTTAAAGCATTAGAAGTTCAAAGAGAAAGAAACCCGTTTATAATAATCAGGTAACATTTAAGATATACATAGGTCTTCCAGTATAGCACATGGCACGAATTCATGCTCACACCCACGGTAAATCACATTCTGCTCGTCCGACTTCTAAGGACACGCCCTCATGGATAACGCACAGCCAAGGGGAGGTGTCTTCGTTAGTTGTACAGCTATCAAAAGAGGGTTTGACATCAAGTGAAATTGGTAGTAGATTGCGTGACGAATATGCTATACCACTTGTAAAACCAATTCTTGGCAAAAAAATTACCAAAGTATTTGATGAAAATAATATCAAACTAGACATGCCTGAAGATTTAAATCAACTAGTTCAAAAGGCAGTGGGACTTCAAAAGCATCTTAGAGTCCACAATAGCGACCACAGAAACGTCCGTTCTTTGGAGCTAATTGAGGCAAAGATACACAGACTTTCTAGATATTATAAACGCATCGGGAAGCTTCAAAAGAACTGGAAATATGCAGCAGTTATTGCTCAGCTAGAGTAAGAGCTTAGCATGGGTGTCAATGAGCTTTATCAAGCTCTAAAACCTATCTGCGAAAGGATTGGCTCTATAGTGGAAAATGGTAATGAGATTTTTATTATCTCGCGTTTGGATGCAGATGGTATAATTTCTGCCAGCATAATTTCTGCATCATTAGCAAGATTAGGTGCCAAATGTACCGTTCGAACTATTTCTGATATGACTTTGGACATTATAGAGCAAATGCGGTCTGAAAACCATGATTTCTATATAATCACCGATCTTGGAGGAGGAATGGCTAACGAATTATTTAAGGCTCTAAATAAGAAATGGGTAATAATTGATCATCATCAAATTCCACCAGAAGAAATGCATGGAGATTATAATGATAATATCCTAAATGCATGGAAATATAGTATAGACGGCGATAAAGAAATTTGTTCTGGAGGAATGTCATATATGGTAGCCAATACACTTGATAGAAAAAATAGGGATCTTTCATCTATTGCTACCGTTTCTGCTATAGCAGATAGGCAAGATCAAGGAGATAAGAAGTCACTGATAGGTATGAATTCAGAAATTGTGAAAACTGCCCAGTCATTGGGACTCGTCAGTGTAGATCTAGATCTTATGTTTACAGGACGTGAGACAAGGCCGCTTCACGAAGCTCTTGCTTATACGCCATTTCCCTATATCGACGGGTTGACATGGAATACAGAAAACTGCTATACAATATTTAAAAATGCTGGAGTAATGATGAAAGATAATGATGGGAGGTGGCGAACCCTATCCGAAATTTCACAAGAAGAGAAAAGCATCATTTTAGATGCCATTGCCAAATTCGTAGCTACTTCACAAAATACATCAGTCAATATAATAGACAATCTTATCGGATATAGGTATACGCTAACAAACGAAGATCAACGAAGCCAGCTTCGTGATGCTAGAGAGTTTTCTGTCATGCTTAATGCATGTGGAAGGATCAGAAAAGCTGGAGTGGGCATTGGAATTTGTATGGGAGATAGAAACTCAATGTTGGCGGAAGGCGAAGAAATAGTGGCTACCTATAGAACAACTTTGAGAAATTACATTTCTACGATTTTCGCTGAAAAATGGCGCTTAGTCGATGACGGAGAATCTGTTTTTGTGAATGGCGAGGGGCTTTTATCTGAAGATTCAGTCGGAGCAGTTGCTTCATTATTAAGTGAATCTCCCACCTTCAGTAGTAGATTACTTTTTGTTAGAGCTCTGGCAAAGGATGGTACTTACAAATTTTCTTCAAGAAAATGTATAGGATGTAAAATAGAACTAAATCTAGGCTTATTAATACGACACTGTTCAGAATCTATCGGTGGAATTGGGGGCGGTCACTTTGCGACAGCAGGCTGTAGAATTCCATCTACAAGATTAGAACACTTTTTGCAAAATCTTAGGAGATCGATAACCGATGAGAGATTCGCAACTGCCTCTTAGGGTTATCACCACTATAGAAATAAAGTTCCTAGATAAATTTGAGATGAATGCAATCATGAAGGCATTAACGCCAGACAATATTAACTTCCCAAAAGGACTGTCAATGCAATCGTTTTCAAAAGGTAATACCTTATTTTTTGAATTTTTCTCCAATGCTAAAATTGAAACTCTGATCAATACAGTTGATGAAGTATTAGACCATATTTCCGTAGCAAAGAAAGTGATCAATGATGATTGATTTAAAACTTTTGAAAGAAAACCCACAAGTAATAAAGGAGATGCTGAAAAATAGAAATTTAGACTTTCCAATTGATGAACTAATCAACCTTGATAAAAAACGCCGCGAATTAATAGTCCAAACACAAGAGATTAAACATAAGAAAAATAACCTAGCAAATTCAATAGCCATCAAAAAAAAGAACAAACATGATCCTAAAGCAGAGTTAGAAGAAATGAGGGCAGTTGGAAGGAAAATTGTCAGTCTTGATGAAGAAAAAGCGACCATCGAATTGAAGTTTCGTCGTCTAATTATGATGCTTCCTAATATTATTGACAAATCTGTCCCAGTTGGCAATAATGAAACTGACAATCTTGTTATCAAACGAGAGGAGGATGGCAAAAAAAGATTCGATTTCAAACCCAAAGACCACATAGATATTGCCACTAACCTTGACCTGATTGATCTTGAGAGGGCTTCTAAAATATCAGGCGCAAGATTTTACTTTCTAAAAAATGAACTGGTAATGATGAACCAAGCTTTGATACACTTTGCATTGGATTTTTTATCAGAGAAAGGATACATTCTTGCCCAACCTCCCTATATGATTAAGAAAAATGCTATGGAAGGGGCTGTGATACTTGGAGATTTTGAAGATGTCATTTACAAGGTCGAAGGAGAAGATCTGTATATGATAGGCACTTCTGAACATGCGATGGCTTCTATGCATATGGATGAAATTCTAGAGGGTAAGAAATTACCAATTAGATATGCCGGTATAAGCCCATGTTTTAGAAAAGAAGCTGGTGCACATGGTAAGGATATGAAAGGTATTTTCCGAGTACATCAGTTCGAAAAGGTTGAACAATTTGTGTATTCACGCCCAGAATATTCGTCTAAGGAGCATGATACCATGTTAACAATAACGGAGAAATTCTATGAGTTGCTTGGAATCCCTTACCGAATAGTACTATTGTGCTCAGCAGAATTGGGGAAGGTTTCAGCAAAAACATATGATATTGAGGCATGGATGCCTGGTCAAAATGCGCATAGGGAAATCGGATCATGTTCAAACTGCACAGATTACCAATCGCGTAGGTTAAGCATAAGATTCAGAGACAAAACCAATGAGGAAACTCAGTTAGTTCATACCTTAAATAGTACGCTTGTAGCTACTGAACGAACCTTAGTAACAATTATGGAAAACAATCAAACTTCAAAGGGTACTGTTGAAGTCCCAGATGTTCTTCAAAAATATATGGGTGATATAAAAGAAATCTCGCGAGGAAGTTGACCGCGGCATGAATAAACAGCTTTGTATTGATAAATGTAATTATTTGTAATTACCAATGCGATTTTGGTGAGAATACGTTCGTGAAAGAACAAATCTATTCTTAAGATGTTATTATATTATTGGTTACTAATAATAAAACTACAAGATAATCCGCAAAATCATGGTGTGTAGATTATAACAACAATTTATAGCTATACCTTATTTTTTATTATTATTTCTATTTTTTAATAGTGTTAGGTAGCAAATATGGGAACAGTTATGTAAATCTGTTTTACTTTCATGGTATGATGGGTCACGAGCAACAATTATCTATGCAAGAATAACAGTATGGGCCATATACACATTTTTGACTTCGACATAAAGGTTAAATAATTGGATTAGACTGATTAGATCATATGAATAAGCCAATTATAATGGCTATAGCAACAATGGTTATCCTTGCAGCTTCAGCACTTGCATTACAATCTATTCAGATGGCAAAAGCTCAATACGGCGGCGCTACCGGAGGCAATATTGAAGAGCAACTAAAATTAGCGAAGGCCAAAATTACTAATGCACATGCAGCAGGAGCATATGGGTCTGGAGTGCCAATGCTTGGAACTAACCTTAGCGAAACTGAAATCTTTATCATTGTACTAGTAGCAGTATTTGGCGGTGTCGCAGCAGCATTCTTTATAAAGAGCAGAAGTGGTGCAAAGGCAAAAGCAACCGCTTAAAACTGCCTTTTTTTTATTTACCAAGAAATTTTAACTCACAACTCTACACAATTACAATGGGTTCTCATTTCATTTCCAACGTGATCATGAACTTAAAGGAGAACGTGAAATAGCCTAGACTATTTTAGACCAAAATGTATATATCATAGAATTCTACTTGCAGTATATGATAATGAACGCTATCCTGAGCCTTATGGCAGTGGTTAGTACCGCATTCAAGGATCTGATTACACAAATTGGACCTGCATATGACCCACTATTCTATGATGTAATGATATACATCTTCGGCACCATGCTGTTCGCAGTGTTCTTGTTAAGTGTCATTGCCTTTTGGTTAAGAAGAAAAGGTCTTGGCGGTGGTTCTGCAAAAGAGAAATGGACACAAGAACTTGAAAAATACTTCGAACGTGAGCAAATAGGTCTAATTCCAGATGAAAAACA
>DATDNG010000394.1:0-23277 GCA_036518375.1 Nitrososphaeraceae archaeon
CCTGCTCGCAAAGGCAGTTGCTAATGAAAGCAATGCTCATTTTATCAGTATTTCTGGGCCTGAAATAATGAGCAAATTTTATGGCGAATCTGAAGCAAGATTGAGAGAAATCTTTAAGGAAGCAAAGGAGAAGGCTCCATCTATAATATTCATCGATGAAATAGACTCTATTGCTCCAAAGCGAGAAGAAGTTACTGGGGAAGTAGAGAGGAGAGTAGTATCTCAGCTTCTATCACTGATGGATGGCCTAGAAGCAAGAGGCAAAGTCATTGTAATCGCTGCTACAAACAGACCTAATGCAATTGACCCCGCCCTAAGGCGCCCCGGTAGATTTGACAGAGAAATTGAAATCAAAGTTCCAGACAAGCGTGGTAGATTAGAGATATTGCAAATCCATACGCGCAATATGCCGCTAGATACAGATGTTGATCAAGATAGAGTCGCAGCGGTAACTCATGGTTTTGTAGGTGCAGATCTTGAGTATCTCTGTAAAGAGGCAGCCATGAAGTGCCTGAGAAGATTGCTACCTGAACTTAACTTGGAAGATGAAAAACTTGCCCCCGAAGTCTTGAATAAACTTGTGGTCACTATGAGTGATTTTGAAAATGCTGTAAAAGAAGTGATGCCATCTGCCATGAGAGAAGTCTATCTTGAATCACCAGATATCCCGTGGACGGCAATAGGCGGCCTAGAAGAAGTTAAGCGTGAATTACAGGAAGCAGTCGAATGGCCACTAAGATATCCTGACTTATATACAAAGTTAGGGCATGCAATGCCAAAAGGTCTGTTAATGCATGGACCTTCTGGTACAGGCAAGACCTTACTTGCAAAAGCAGTTGCAACAGAGTCTGAGGCCAATTTCATCAGTGTTAGAGGACCCGAGTTACTAAGTAAATGGGTAGGTGAATCAGAGCGAGGTATCAGGGAGATATTTAGAAGAGCAAGACAAGCAGCGCCATGTGTAGTATTCTTTGACGAAATAGATTCAATAGCTCCAACAAGGGGTATGGGCGGAGATAGTATGGTTACAGAACGCGTTGTTTCGCAATTACTCACAGAATTAGATGGAATTCAAGAACTCTCCGGTGTGGTGGTAATAGCAGCTACAAATAGAGCTGATATGATTGATCCTGCCTTGCTCAGGCCTGGAAGGTTTGATAAGATTGTATTTGTTCCTATGCCTGATAAGGCAGCAAGGCAAAAAATCTTGGAGATCCATTCAAAGGACAAGCCTATTGGTCCAGATGTGGACTTGGCTAAGGTTGCAGAGCTCACTGAAGGCTTTAGCGGAGCTGATACTAGTTCTGTAGCAAATACTGCAGTTTCACTAGTACTACATGAGTACTTAGCAAAATATCCAACACCAGAAGAAGCAGCGAAGCATGCTTCAGAAGCTCACATAATGTTGCGTCACTTTGAAGAAGCAGTAAAGAAAATCAAGACACAGAGAGAAGGCAAACCCGGAGAGAGGGTCACTGTACCATACTACAGATAGCATACAAGCGAATAGATTAGTTACCATTCTTTGTTATTTATTTTCTTTTAGAACAAGGCTATGATCTGTGGTAAATGCCAGCAGTGAAAACTTCCATACTATCTTTTCCAAAATTAGATCATACTCAATCTTTTTGTCTGTCGTCTTTCAGTTTGTCTTATAAACTAGTGCTTGCAATAGTTTTGTGAATATCAACATGTGATATAGTTATCTATGTCATAAGACAACACTCATGTTTAGTCCAAAGATGTTATTGAATAATATATATAGTGATCTTTCGATATGGGCACTCCAAACCTGTACGAACGAAAACTAATAATACAATGCCCTTGACAATAAAGAATAAAATAGTAACACAGTCATAGATTCTATGTATGACAAAGAGTTGTGTAAAATGCGGCAACACGTTTGATGAAAAGATGATTGATGATCCGGCCGCCCAAAAGTATCCTTCTTGCCCTGATTGTTGGAAAGAATGGACAAGTTATGCTGTGATGGTAATGAATGAAATGAGACTGGATATGTCCATGCCAGAACATAGAAAAGCACTTCGCAAATATGAAAAAGTGTTCTTTGGTCTGGAAAAACCAGAAGGGGAATTGCAAAAGAATCCTGACAAAAAACCATCTGAAAAATAATCATTCCATTTCTAATATTTTTAATACAGGCTCTGGAATGATCCTCATAATCTCTTTTATCTTTGGTAAAGTGAAAATTGCTTCTTTTAAACAGTCCGCCAATACTTTTCTATTCTTGTATGGAAGTAACGAATAAGCATCAGTCATTAATTTAATATCCAGTTTTTCAATGATCTTAGGGTTCTTTAAAAATTCTTCGCAGTAAATTCTGAACATAATGGTTATCCTTACTCCTTCAAACTCCGATAAAACTTCCAACCATGTTCTAGTTAACATTGATAACTTCTTGCTGTCTACCCAAGGCAATGCATTCAGAGCTGTAGAAATAGTTTCATGTTTATCTAGATCGGTCATTAAGTAAAATTCTTGCAATTTACTTCGAAGCATCAATTTTCGCAGAAAATCTGGCATGTTTGTTAGAATTTGAATAACGTTTCCAGCCAACTTCGGGTCTATCGACATCAAAAACTAAATTATATAATCATATTTAATCTGTCTGTGCAGCTAACTACTAAACTATGCTTTAATAACGACGTCGTCTAAAAATCCTTACATGCCGTGTACAGTAGTTGTTGGAGGCTTCTTTGGAGATGAAGGTAAAGGAAAGATTATCGCATACTTGGCAAGAAGAGAAAAACCTTCAATTGCAGTAAGGGGGGGAGTAGGTCCGAACGCTGGTCATACTTTCTCTTTTAGAGGGAAAACTTACAAAGTTCGAATGCTTCCTAGCGCTGTATTAAATCCCACAACAAGATTGTTGATAGGAGCAGGGGTTTTGATTGATTCAGCAATCCTGCTGAACGAAATTGAAAGGTTCAATGCTTATGATAGAACATTCATTGATGCTCAATGTGGTATTATTGAAAAAGTGCATATAGAAAAAGATAATACAGAAGATCACCTTAAACATCGAATAGGAACGACAGGAACTGGCACTGGTCCTGCAAATGCTGATAGGGCGCTACGTGTGCTAAGGCAGGCCAAAGATATTCCAAAATTATTGTTATACATCAAAAATGTCAGTGATTTGATTAACGACAGCTTAGATAATAAGGAAAACGTAATTATTGAAGGTACACAAGGAACGTTTCTCTCATTATTTCATGGAGGATATCCTTATGTGACTTCAAGGGATGTATGTGCTTCATCTATATGCTCTGATGTTGGGATTGGACCAAAAAGGGTAGATGAGGTCCTTGTTGTCTTCAAGTCATATGTTACTAGGGTAGGTGGAGGTCCATTGAGAAGCGAGGTTAGTAACGAAGAGGCTAATCGACTTGGCTGGGCTGAATTTGGAAGTGTAACCGGAAGACAAAGAAGAGCATCGCCTTTTAATATGGATCTTGCAAAGAAGGCAATCTCACTGAATAGTGCAACTCAGATAGCAATTACCAAACTGGATGTAGCCTTCCCTGAAACTGCGGGTATAACAGAATATACCGAGTTACAAAATGGGCCTAGAAAGTTTATTGAAGGTATAGAAGCGGAAACAGGATTAACGGTTATACTCATAGGAACAGGTGCGGATGTAGATGACGTGATTGATCGTAGGAAACCATGATCATACAAAAACCATGATTTTATAAGTGATTAACTCACTGCTATTGTCTAGAAGATTCGCAATATTTTGCGTCCAAAACCTCAATTCAGACAAGAATGTGGTCTTGTCGTTATCATTTCGTTTTTGATCCTTGACAATGTCGATGATCGTACTCAATATGAATTTGCATTGCCAAAATGAAGATGAGCATTATCAACCTAAGCCAGGATGATCTTCAATATCATAAATTGTGAACTTCTGTCTCGGTCAAATATGGGCAAGGTCCATTATATGTTACATAGAAACTACCAAACTATAGTCAGATGAGTTTAATAGTGTACATAATAAGAATAATGACAAATTGCGACTTAAATCACCATGCTACATCGAACTATGCGACATGAAGGATTTCGGAAGGCTAGTTTGTGCACTGGAACGCGCTCCTTTACCATCTTTCTCCTTAACTTTGAACAAAGAGCATGTATTTGCAGTTCAAACTGATTTTATAAATGGCAGGCCAGTCATTTACTTCGTTAAGAGTCTTCAATTCAAAGACGGCCAGTATCTTGCTTATAGAGTCACCGGAGGTACAGAAGAAGTTGTGGTAGTTGATTTGATTGCAAATCCAACCTTCATTTACTCACCTATTATTCACATTGATAAATTCCCACCCCGGCTTACAAGGGCAGCTAGGGTCGATCAAAAGTGGGGATATGTCGCAATAGGATTAAAGGATCTATCAAGTTTAGCGAAAGTTGCAGCCTATAAAACTATTTATGATGAGCCTCCTCTGCCTCTCTTTCTCTTTAAAGAAAATAGCACATTTGTGATTGGAGCTGCAATGAGTTTAAGTGAATCTGACACAATATCTTACTTTTATTATGTGCTAGTTAATGAGGAGCCAAAGGATCCTTTTTTGAGGTTCTCTAGCCAAAGAGTTGAACAACCATCTTTCTCTAATAGGATAGACGAACATGGGAACATCTATCTAAAATTGATTAAGCTTGTCGATAACCATCCCTTGGTAGAAATTCATGGATAAACTAGCTCCATTTTGCCAAAGAATAGATGCTTGTTCAAAAAGCAAAAATAGCAAAATAGTGTTAGCGATCGATCCGTTACCAAGAACTGATCTTTTAGACTTTGCTAAAATGCTGATCAACCTACTCGAAGAGCATATTTGCGCAATAAAGCTTAATTTTCATCTTATCTTACCTTTGTCTGCTTCACAACTATCAGAAATAAACGATCTGGCCCATTCCTACGGATTGCAGTCTATTGCAGATATTAAGCTGAATGATATTCCCAATACTAACAAAATCGTCATTGAATATCTTTTGAAAATAGGTTTTGATGCAGTAATAGTTAACCCCTTTATCGGAAAAGAAGCACTGCTATCTGCAGTCAATCAGGCTCATCAAAATAATGGTGGGATCATTGCATTAATCTATATGAGTCATATAGGAGCAAAGGAAGGTTTTGGCAGAAGGGTGGTTATCAGTACTAAGAATAAAGACAAAATTAATAATACTACCTTGATGTATAAGGTATTTATTGGGTATGCTCATGCTTGTAACGTAGACGGTATCGTAGTAGGTGCCACGCAAGTAGATATTTTAAAAGAGATATCTAGCAAAAAACAAATTTCTATATACTCGCCAGGATTCGGAACACAAGGCGGTGATATGCAAGAGGCTGCAAAAAATGGTACTGATTATTTTATTATTGGCAGATCCATTATCAACTCGAATGATCCTTTGAATTTTATTAAGGAAATACGCGACCGACTTTCTTTTTTTTAGTATTTTTCAGAGTTTGTTTCCAAAAACTTTTTAGCTTCCGTTAAAACGTTTTTTGTATTCTTATAAGTTAGTTGTTTTACTGCGTTATCATATTTATTCCATACATATGCAATATGCTCATTGGAGAGAGTAATTTTCTTTGTATTAGTTCTAAGAAGATAGAAAATAACTTCCTTGTAAATTAACTTTTCTCCGCGTTTATAACGATATTCTATTTTCTCCCTAAAACCTTCTAGAAAGTTTACATCTTGGATTCCAGTTTCTTCTAGTATTTCGCGCCTTGCAGCTTGCTTTTCATCTTCACCACTCTCTATATTGCCCTTCGGAAAATCCCAATGTCCTGATGTATGGTGCAATAGTAAAAATTCTGCTCCTGAATCCTTGTCAATTGAAAATATAACTGCTCCTGAAGATCGTTCATCTCTCATCTCACCTATTAAAATAAGGCTGCTTTACTAATCTTTTTGGTAAAATTTCACATATGGGACCTCAATTTCCCTTCGTTCAATCATTACTTATTCTTTTTTATCATCGCTTCCATTTATTCCTTATTTTGAAGCATTGATAATCATAGATTCTTACTACTGTGATATTATTACATTCAATAGTAGAAACGCCATTTTCTTAAATATAATGTAGTAATATGGTATAGCACATTTCACATTCAAATTCTTTGTGGAGTAAATTACTTTAATTCATTAGTAGATGTTATTTTCCAAATCTTCGTATTCTGCATTGATATGTTCGAATGGCTCTCATCAAATCGATTTTGCGGAACTCAGGCCAAAAGACATCCATAAATACTAGTTCACTATAAGCACTTTGCCATATGAGAAATCCACTGAGACGTTTTTCTCCTGATGTCCTTAGTATTAAATCGGGTTCTGGTTGGGGCAAATGTGATGTATAAAGACATGATTCGATCACTTTTTCATCAATTTCTTTCTCATTTATTATTCCAGATTTAACCATTGTAGAAATCTTCCTGATAGCTTCTACAAGCTCTTTTTGTCCTCCATAAGCAATGGCTATATTAAGGAACATAGAATTGTAACTGGCTGTAACTTCCTCAAGTTTGGTTAATATCTCTTGAAGAGGTTTAGGAAGAAGCGTGATATTACCAATTGCCTTGATTTTCATTTGGCGCTTATGTATTCTGGAGTCATTATAGAGCTTTTCAAGCTTTATGCGTAAAACCTCGTAGATTTTATCTAGCTCCTCGTCTTTTCTCTCTAAATTCTCTGTAGATAAAACGTATAAGGTAGTGATTCTGATTCCAAGGTCGTGAATCCAATTCAAAAGCTCTTCTGCTTTGTCGGCACCCATGGAATGACCACTATATATACCAGCAAAATGATATTTTGACCACCTCCTATTTCCATCTAGAATTATTGCAATATGATTAGGAAGTGGATCTTTTAGAATTCGTGACCCTAATCGACGCTCATAAATACTGTAAAGTCCGCTATGTTTAAGGATTGTTTCTGCAAAAGCCATGCCACCGAATTCTGATATACCCATTTACGTATAAGTTTCGCATGTCAAACAATGATTTTATTGTTATTGTTGTTATTATCAAAAGAAATTTTAATTGAATCACTGTCAATGCTTTAGGACTTCTCCTCCTTTTCTGTTTCTAAAATATTGGAATAAGAAAGTGGCAGCTACCAGTGTTACTGCCAAACCTATTAGAAGCGAGGAAATCAAAGTAAATGGGCTCGTACGTTCGGTTAAAACCGAAGTAAATTGCAGGATAGGAAAATAGAGTAATGCTAATACCACTAGGCGTAAGATATCTGACATGGCTGTAACACTGCCCTTAAACCAGTTGCTCAATAGAGCACCTACTAATATAGTAGCAATTCCAATCCATAACAATGTAATGGTACCATGAACAAAACTCCCGACGATTACTCTATCTTTTATTATATCCACCAGTCCCATATTTGGGGTAATTGATTCAGGAGGGATGCTTGAGAGTCCATTTGCTATCGAAGCTAAAATAATCAGGGTGCCAGCAAAAACCGAGAAGATTCTAATAAAGGCGGTTGGCGTTGGCCTTCCAAGAGAAGCTAAAGATTTGTCTATATCAAAGGCGCGAATAATGAAAGCACCTCCTAGTATGGTTAGTGATAAAGCTATGGCTTCTCTGGTCAATCCAAATACAGTAGCAAGGCCGCTTGCAACTAATAATGCACCTGGAACCCCTAAGAAGAATTTTGAATATCGAGGGTCATATACGAGCATTTTGATGTATCTGCCTAGGACAGCATAGGAGTATTCAACACTCCTGCTGTGCTTAATAATGATATGTTGAATAGATATAATTGGGATCATCGATTGAATTATAGGGATGACTGTCTGGTCATCCTCGCCATCAGAAATAAGTACTGCTGCGTCTGCCTTGTACTGTGTTAGAATACTTTGAATCTCAAAACTAATTTTTTCATCACCCTCAATTCCACGATTAAACTTTCCAGAGACCAAAGCAACCTCTGATTCGTATCCTTTACTTATGAGTTGTTCATATGATTTGATCGCTGCAAATATTGCATTAGTATCTGCGTCTTCCGGATCTTCGATCGCCAACCTGATTCCAGCGTTAATGCAATGATCTCTTCCTACAATGGGAGTTTCTATACCTCCTTTAGAACCAATATCGTCATCTCTATCGATGCATAAGACGAGAATTCTGTTATGAGTGGACGATTTGGATAACCTACTAGTATGAGAGGCGTTATTTTGAAATTCATTAGCGTCGGATATCGCAGACATCTATATCATTACAACTTATCAATATAATTTACCTGTTAATTAATTTATTCTGAGGGTCTTTGACAGGTAAGATGTGTATATGACATGGCATTCTACACATGCTAACATAAATTCGTAGATAATCTAAAGGTATTTGACGATGTTCAAGCCGAAGCGTTTTGTTCTATAGTAGTTTGTAATAGCTGCTTTTTAGATTTGTAAATCTGGGATAATATTTCGATACTAGCATATCATTTTTTCCTTGTCTCCAACATTCTTCCACTGCACTTAAATCAGGTGACCCTTTCGGAAGGTATTCAATAATCATATCATCGCTATTTCTTTCAAGACATGCTCTGACTTTCCGGGAACGACAATGTTGTGGTGCTCTATCAAGAAATAAGATCAGTTTATGTAATTTTTTTTAGCTCTCTAAGGTAGGAAATGAAAGAATACTGCTGATCAAACGTTTTATACTGCCTAAATAATAATTGTTTACTGTCAATGGTAAGTGTACCAAATACATGTTTTATAATGTGAGCCCGTAACAGTTACTATAGGACTTTTTCCTTCTGGCTTCCACATTCTTCGAATTAGAGTATCATGTATGAAAATAGATTCGTCTTCCACTACTGCAACTGTGAAACCGTCAGGTATATGAGAAATTATTTTCTTGGTCTTTTTTGGAACTGCTTCTTTTCTTCGTTTGAAGCAGTATTTACAAATTTCTTTCTTGGAACCTTAGGACTAACTAAAGCCCCATTTATGTAATAACCTATAGATATGAACTTCATGATATCTTATACCTGTTTTTCTATGAATTATATTATATCTATAATTTCTTTAGCTTTCCAACCTGAAGGATTTTCAGATAGCTCAGATCTTATCTTTGATAGCTTCTCTTGTGGTACATCTGGAGGTCTACCACTTCTAGGTTTATTTTCTAGGCCTTCCAGACCCTCGTTATCAAATCTTCTGAGCCACTTGTAAGCCCAAGCTATTATCGACCGGTGGAGTTCTTTAGATACCATTCTGATGATATCTTGTCCATCAGACATAATCCGTCTAATGAGCAGAATTCTTTCCCTTACATTATTAGCATTGGGTTCATGTTTGTAAGCATTATTCAAAACGTTAGATGTAATAATATCCAGAAACTAAAGATTGGATTACCAAGCTAAAAGTATAGCGAGCAAAATGATTAGACTATTCTACGTATTTATGTTAGCCAGTATAGTTCCGGTGTAATTTGAATAACTACATGACATATATCAAAATGGTATACACGATGATCCAGAGGTAGATGCCCATTGAAGTCGTCAAAAGGTCCATACTTTCCTTAATGCCTTACTGCAAACCCTATTTATCCAATAGATATAATTCAGTCACAGTGACTTCTGATTGATTGCCCAGTGAAGAATCCAAAGGAATAGATATTTCAGCAAAAAAAGTCGCAGAATATTAATCTAATGGCAAAATCAAAGAAAAATGGATAACCTTAGTATAATCTACAAATAGTTCTTGCTCTAATTAGTCGGGCAATAAGAAATGGTGAAATTATCAAAGCTGGGATGCTTATTATAATAAAGAGGGTTTGAAACGGTGCAAGCAGCGCAACTGCTGTTCCTCCTACTGAACCAAATCCAAATAATGCAGAAAACAAACTGCCTGCACATGTTGGACATCCTACAAACAACCCTGTAGTTACACCAATGCTTTCAAAAAAAGTGAGCTTTCTGGTGCCTTGCATTTTCATCATCTTATATGCAAATAGATTCAAAGAGATATTGAACCCAACTAACACAGATATAACAACTGCTAAAATAATATTGATCGGTATCAACAAGATCAAAAAATGGTTCGTGATATATGCAGCAAACAAAGGAACGTATCCGGGAACATTACAGCAAGTAATAACATTGATTGATGGCACTGAGATTCCAATTGCGGTAAATGAAATATCTCCTCTGTAAATAAAGATCTGGGACAGAAATCCAAAAAATATGCCATATCCTATGGCAGATATTATCATGACTTTCCAATATTTATTATCTGTAAATACTGCTGTTATGTATGACATCAAACTGTTTGTATTATATGTTATCTGTTGCTCTGCTTTAAAGACTCTAAATGCACCGTAACCAATGGATATCATTGACGCAATAGTAAGAATAAAAATAGCGTTTGCAAGGTTCTTAAGGTACAATGTAATAATAACTGGTTGTTCTCCTGAAGGGATAGTCAATCTATAGTAAATGATGAATCCCATAATTAGAGAAAATAATCCTACAAAGGCAATTCTAAAGCCACTGTTACGGAGCTTAATCCCGTTTTCTGCAGGAGCCATTAGTTATCATAACAACTCATATTATAAGAAATTAAATTTATCGGTTTAAGATTCTAGGGATAACGATCATTTACAATGTAAGATTAATTTCAGTATCGTTACACCTTATTACCAATAAGGTAGATTAACAATGCTGAGTTAATTTGATTGAAATAGATGACTTTATGGTTAAAACAAGACGGATCCGAAAGGACAAAATCAAACAAGTTATAACAAACCGCTTTCTGACTTCTTCCCGAATTTTCTGCTTTTATAAAATAACAACACTTTAGCAGAGGATCTGTCGCTATCGCAAGACAGCTATTGACATTGTCACAACATTATAAACAAATGACGTGGATATAATAATCTGCTTTACTTTTTTGTGTAGCCAGGCAAGATCATTGACTGAGAATTAAGCAGTTTTGATGGCTCGATATGTGGTTATAGAATGGTTGGTAGCTTCCTACCGGAATAAACTTAGATAAAGACAAAATATTTCATTTCGACAAATGCCCTTGTTGTTGATGCCTTCTATCTTCGAAAAATTAGGAAATAATCTGGGGTCTAAGTTTCCTGAAGTTTGAGCTTATATGATATATCGTGATATTAATAATGCATATTAATGTTATAATTAATTTGGCTACTGTATCTATATATATCTATCAGTATATTAATAATACATCTACGGGCATTTAAAGTATAAATAATAACAGAAAGAACATGAAAAGAGGTTATATTTGGTAGATGGATTGGGGTATGAAAAACAGAATGTCAAAAGTCATCCGTCCTAGAGACGGTCGCTGTGTTATGCTTGCAGTTGACCATGGGTACTTTTTGGGTCCAACAGAAGGGTTGGAGGTGCCTAGCAAAACGATAAGACCTCTTTTATCATATGCTGATTCTTTAATGGTTACTAGAGGAGTTTTACGAACGTCTGTGAACCCAAGCACTGATGTGCCAGTAGTTTTGAGGGTTTCTGGTGGGAGTAGTATTGTTGGGGAAGATTTGTCCAATGAAACTATCACAAATTCGGTTGAAGATGCGATCAGACTTAATGCCGTATGCCTAGCTCTTTCAATTTTTGTTGGAAGCAAGTATGAACACCAGACACTCTCAAGTTTGGCTAAGCTGGTTGATGAAGGTGAAAAATATGGTATTCCGATCCTAGCAGTTACCGCAGTTGGTAAAGAAATGTCCCGAGACACTAGATATCTTAGTTTGGCATGCAGAGTTGCTGCAGAACTAGGTGCACATGTTGTTAAAACATACTATTGTGAAAACTTTGAGAAAGTTGTAGAGGGATGCCCTCTTCCCATTATAATAGCAGGTGGCAAGAAGTTATCAAAAGAAGCTGACGTATTTGAATTGGCATATAATGCGATACAAAAAGGCGCCTCAGGAGTAGATATGGGTAGAAACATCTGGCAATCAGATTGTCCTGTCGCGATGATAAAAGCACTAAGAGCTATAGTACACAAGGATTCAGATGTTAAAGAAGCTCATGACATCCTATTAAAAGAGAAGAACAGAGAATCCCAACAGCATAAAATTATAAATTCATTCACCTAATTTTTTGTATTAACTTCAGAACTTGACATTGAAGGCGACTCTAACTTAACGATGTCTTAAAATAGCACAAATCCCTTCCAAGATCTCGTTATAACTAAAAGAATAAACGTGAGATTTTATAATTTAATTACCAAAAATAATGGAAAGTAACTCCTGCGATGTATTAATAGCAAATGGTACTGTAGTTATTCCAAATGTAGGAACTTTTCAAAAACATATCTTAATAGAAAACGGCAAAATCAAGGACCTAAGGAAATCAATTGATAACATTCAGGCTTCAAAGAAGATTGATGCAAGCCAAAAATATGTATTACCCGGAGTAATCGATCCCCATGTTCACTATGGAGTTTATAAGCCAATAAACGAGGCAGCTAAAACTGAATCACGATCTGCTGCAGTTGGCGGAGTTACCACTATGATCAGAATTCTAAGGTTGTATGAAAGCTATAGAAATATTGGAAAGCACCTGACAGCAAGCAAAGGTAATCATCACATAGATTATGCGATTCATGCATCAATTTTAACACCCGATCAGCTAAAAGATATCCCATATCTAAAAAGTATCGGTATTAGCTCAGTTAAAGTCTATATGAACTTGGGGTCAGATCTCAGACATATTTCCATGGATCTTGATCCAGGTACATACGAAATTACTGACGGAGAAGTTAACATGACAGATGAATTTCTTATTTCAATAATAGAGGAGGCGGCTAAGGTGGATTCAACCGTACTCTTGCATGCAGAAAATCCGGTAGTATGCTCAGAACGTATCAGTAAAAGAAAAGTACAAGAAATACAGAATGGTCCAGCAACAACAGCAAAATTAAAGACATGGTGTGACTGTAGACCATCTTCTTCAGAGGCAGAAAGCATTATTAAGGTAACAAAGTTTGCAAGTAATGTTTGTTCAAAATTGTATTTTGTTCATATAGGATCAACTATTGCACTTAATACAATATTGGCAGAAAAACAAAAAAGACCTTCTAGTCTCTATATCGAGACATGCCCGCACTACTTGACTCATACTGCAGACTTTGACAATATTACGGGCAAAGTTGTTCCTCCTTTGAGATCTAAAAGAGATATTCAAAATTTATGGTCAGCTTTACAAAATGGAAATATCAATACAATAGGGACAGATCATGTTGCTAATAGATTATCAATGAAGATTGGTCATGGAGATCTCTGGACAGCACTTGCAGGTTTTCCTGGAATTGCCACCATGCTTCCAGTTTTGCTTAGTAAAGGAGTAAACGAAGGTAGAATCAGCATAGAAAGAGTATCAGAAATCACAAGCTATAATACAGCTAGAATTTTTGACATGTATCCCAAGAAAGGTACTATACAACAAGGCTCTGATGCAGACTTGATAATAGTGGATCTAGATTTGGAACAAAAAGTCACACCTGAAATTTTGCAATCTTACTCTGATTATACGATTTATGATGGATGGAGAATGCGAGGATGGCCAGTTTTGACAATGGTTCGAGGAGAAGTTATCATGCAGGATGGGCAAGTTAATAATGATACTTTAGGACATGGAGCTTTTGTTGCTAGGCCTACCACTATAGATGATAAACTCCATGAACAATTGCAATAAGTACACAAGTCTTTGCAAAGAAAACAGTTACATACATCTCGATCTGCATTTACATTTGTGTTTAGTCTAGAACTGGATAGTTTCAAAAGAGCCATCAGTTTTGGCCTTGTAATAAACGTCTGCACGTCTAGTAAATAGACCAACTTCTAATACTCCAGGAATATTCTTTAAATCGATCTCCTTCTTTTGCACGTCTACAATTGAGGTGAAAATAGTATCAAAAATTATATTGCCATTTTCAGTGATATAGGGGTAGTCCTTTTCGATCGTCCTTAATTTAGGCGTGCCTCCTGCCTCTTCCAATTTGATCCAAACAATGGAGCGGGCGAATGGGTGAACTTCTATTGGAACCGAGTGGCTAAATACATCAACAAATTTATTTGAATCGGCAACAATAACTACTCTTTTAGCAGCAGATGTTATTATTTTTTCCTTAAGTAATGCACCTCCTCCTCCTTTAATCATGTTAAATTTGGAATCAATTTGATCCGCACCATCAAAGACAATGTCAATACATGGGATGTGGTTTTCATCGACTATTTTCAGTCCGCTGTTTTCAGCTTCTTTTTTTATCTGAAGAGAAGTAACGACGAATTCTAATCTTTTTTTATTTGGTAATTTTGATATTTCTCTGACAATAGCCGCTACCGTGCTTCCGCTGCCCAAACCAATAACTTGATTATTATCTGTTGGTAACTGCTGTTTAACTGCATGTATTGCGAGATTTTTTATGGCTTCTTGCAATAAAGGCGAAGGAAAGAATGGCATAATCTAATGAAAGACAAAGGAACCATTAATCTTTATCTAAATTGCCGCAGGCAGCTTTTGTCATTTAGAGTGGAAAAAGCATTCGTATCTTGAGAATCAGGTGAATTGTTATCTATCTTAATCTGCTCTAAACGAGACAGTGCTTCCATGATCTCCACTTGCAATTTATCTATATTTTTTGCTTCAGCTCCGAGTTGTACTACTTTTTCTTGTTGTTTTGTTTTAGGTCTTTCTGATACAAGTAGATAATTCGTTGCTGCGTCTTCTCCTTTGTCTTTTGATTCTCGACTCTCATCTTCTACTTTTGACTGCGGTTGCTGCATCGTTTTTATTGTTTTGGAAATATCTGTATGTGACATTCCAGATTTCTTGCATAATTCAGCCAACTTCTGGTCCATTGAGCCGATCCTTTCTTTCAGTATAGATATTGTATCTTCCCGAATCTCATTAATCTCAGCAAAATCTACTAATGGTCCTAATCTGTCAATTTTCTCATCATAGGATGCGAGTTGGTGCTTGTACTTTAGCAAAAGTCTTTCGAATTCGTTCTTGTCGATTTTGCCTTCTTGTAACGCTTCGTAAACTCTGGTAACCGCTTGCGATACCAATCTTTTTTCAAATTGCAGAGATTGAAGTTCAGATTTGGCGGCCTTAAATGGCTTTATAAGATGTTCTTGACCGTTTATAGGAGCTGAAGTTTTTCTGAATAATTTTGGGAATATGGCAGCACCGGTAATCGCTCCTACCAGCATAAAGAAAACAATAACAAGTATTTCTCCGATCAGCACCTATGTGCACCTTTTTTATGATTGTGTAATATATCTACCATCAGCATCAAACGCCTTATCTGGTCATATTACCAATACTTGTTGATATTATCAATGTCAATAACTAGCTTACGTAACGTTTTATCCAATTATATTTTCTTTTACCTGCATCCGGATAGCCACAATTTGCACATCGTTTTCCCCGCTTATGAAAGGAATTATGACCGCATCTTCTACATCTAATATGAGTTTTTTTCCTCGTAAATTTGCCCATCGAAGTGGTGCCTTTCGTCATTGTTTCTCACACTTTACCTATTGTGATCTGGTCTACACAGGTGGAGGCGATATAATAACGACATTGTCGCCTCGAACCACAATAGTACCCAAATCATTAGATTTATTATCTTCTAAAATTTCCACCGAGTCTTGAAGTAATAGATTCATGTGCTGATCGAAACCGTGTAAATTCCCCCTAATGACCTTTCCTCCCTTCAATTTAATAAGCACTACTTTACCGAGGCTCTCATCAAGAACCTTTACTGCCATGTCTACTGACAACGCTATTTTACCTCTACAGGTAAGCATTACATAGGCATATATTAAAATTTCATTAGAAGAATGCGTATGCTTGAATAATCAATTTGAACCTTGGGCATTAGTAGTTTCCAATTCAATGATGGTTAGTGAAAGATTTTTAACAATTTCATTTATGAGTTTCCAACCTTTTCGTGCAGTGGCATACCTCGGATCTCCCCAGACTCCGTTGCCAGTAATATTTATGAATGAACCGGGATTATTAGTAATGCTTGAATATGCTACTTTTGATTTGGACAGTCTTTTAGAACTAGGTTCTGCCTTGTCCATCCTTACTAGGTCCGGAGCTATGGCAAGGAGAAGAGAAGTCTCAACCTCGCCTGCATGATCAAATTCACCTTGAATCAATTGCCAATAGTTTATCGTATATATTCCAGTATTGCTAGGAACTTTTCCATACAAATTCTGCGTAATATATTGTAATACACCTACGTTACCATGATGACAATTCAGTAATATTATATTCTTTATCCCATTTTCAACAAGTGAAATGCATACGTCATAGAGCACATTAGATAATGTAGAATTTCGTAGAGAAAGATTAAACATTGGCTTATGCTCATACGATACTCCATATGGAATTACAGGTACAATAAAAGATGGAATTTTTTTCACAACCACGGTAGCGATATATTCCGCAATTAAAGAGTCAGTAGAAACTGGAAGATGTGATCCATGCTGTTCCAGCGATCCTACTGGAACTATTGCTCGACGAGTCTTTCTGATAAAGTTCCGAAAACCAATCTCGCTTATTTTATTAATATCCATCAGTATTAAAAACTAAGCAAGCTTGCAGGTTTATCAACGTTAACCTTCATTGAGGTTTCCCTGTATGTGTGTATATGACATTCAGACAACACAACATCCAGATCTTGCATCTAATCCTATATCATAAACCCTGGCTCGTTTGTAAATTACATGTCCAACCATTTCGATCTAAAATCTATTGAGTACAGTCGATGACCATTTACTTTGTTTGGATAAAACAAACTGATTGCTATGTCACGAATATGAAAGTATTTTTCACTTTGCTTATACACTAGCTCTTTTACACTCCATACTACTCCTGGGTTTATAAGAATTCACCAACAAACTAAAATATAATTATAGGAATGATCTTTTGATTATATATAGGATACTGGAATTCATTTGAAACTTGAAAAGGACAATAACATTGCAATTTTTGATACCTTTAAGACACACAAAAACAGGTTTACAGGAGAGGCCAAGAGACAACGCGGAATCATTATGCACCTTGCTACAGAACAAAGTCCTGAATTGCGTACGAGAACTGCGATTGCACATGCAATCGCAAAAAAGCACAACATAGTCTGGCAGAATATTTATTCAGGAATCTTCAGAGATCTAGACGAAGTCTTAATCCCATCAGGCATAGTAAAGGTAGAAGGAAGGTTGCCATTAAGACGTGGCCCTAGGGCTCTGCAGTTAGAGGGTGTTCCGTTCTATGATCTGACGGAGGCCGGGTTGCTTGTTGCTTCGTCTATAGAAGAACTAGGCAGTAACAGAACGAAAATACTGGAATCGTATATAGCATCGATTTCAACAACCGATGAGAATGAAAAGATAATGTGTAATGGATTTTTGCTTTTGCTAACTCTGTCCCCTTCCTTCGTATACAAGATGATCAATGAGTACATTTATGCTTATAGTACGGGTTTAGTTGAGAATATAATACCAATTGATGTCAAAAAGTTGCAGTATGTAATATCAAAACAAATTGCAATAGAAAGAGAACTCGTCGAAGCATTTGATACATTGCAGGAAGACCAAAAAGAGCTTATTAAAAAGTTTTTCAAAATAGTCGGTTAGCGAAGTACAATTACTCGCTATAGAAGTTACATTAAAGTTAAAAGCAATAGTGTTTTATAAATGCATATGTAAAATGTTTGTCTTAAAGTGTTGCCTAAATAGAAAATATCCACCTTTAGTACAGAAACTATCGATGCTTTATTTACAGGGTCGCTGCAGTTGTAGGCCATGGAATTATAAACCTATTGTTATAGGTTAGATATAAAACACGTATCCCGAGTTACATTTTCATTATTATGAAATGCTGCAGAAAGGATAAATCCAAGAAATTAGCTAATAAATTACTAACACTTGATATAGACGAAGGAATAAGAATAGAATCTTCAATTCAGGAGAAAAAAATTTTTATTAATAAGACTGCTTCGGGCATTTTTGCAGTTGAGTTGATAACGAGAAATGCAGAAAATAGTGACATAAGGTATTTCGACTTTGTTAACGACGTAGTTAAATTTGTAAAATCATCTTTTAACAAATACTTTCTAATTTCTGATTACTAGAGTATATGGGATATAATTGTTAATACTTGCAGATCCGACTTATCGCCTATGGATCTGACTAGAATAATATTACTTAATCAAATTTATTACTTAATTAAAATCAGAAGACATAGATCCAAAAATCTTGTGGCTAGATGGATAATTATAAGTTTATTTTGTTTTGCCTAGAGTTATCATATTAGTATCGTTTTATTTTGTTAAGATGATACTTCACGGAGCTTCTATAAAATTATTATGATATTACATAATTAATCTTCTTAATTACACTAAGGTATGATCTATACTATCAACAATCTGCATCTGGCTGCTTTATACTATTGGCTAAATATTAAAGCAATGTTACTTTGCTCTTGAAATTGAGACTTCTATTGTAGAAACATTCCGAATCTTGCCATCTTGAGAATGGACTACTTCAGAACCTATCTTTACAGGACCAATCCTGTATCCCAGTGTGTCCATCCTCTTTACAATTATCTGTGCCACATCAACAGCTCTTGTTATGCTCTTGCCTCTCGCCTTTATGATTACAATAGGCTCATTGGCTAACTGAACTAGAGTGGCAGTTACATAAGTCATAAGCGGTTTTTTACCTACAAAAATCTCATTACTTGCTTTGTGTTCTGGATTTGCATTGCTTGTCGTCGTCATTAACTAGAGTTATTTCTTGTGGTAGAATATAATGTTGTTGATTGCCAAACCCGGGGCTCATTTATTCTCAGAATATTTTTTTAGTATATTTTCAATGTCTGCTGGATCGTCAAAGATTTCTTTTGCGGCCGACGGATCCTCCACCTCATAGCAATGAAGCAATTCCTCTTCATCCTTGTAGAAAAGGAAAACCTTATCCTCAAATAGGCAATGATATAATTGGTCTATGACCATTTTTTCAGGCTGAAGTTTAATACCGTCAGGTTGAACTATTACAGGATAATCCAAGGTTTCTGATTGACTGTATGTTAAACATAAAGAAAAGCTTATCGAAACTAAGGTAAATGCAACTGTTTTAGCAAGAACAGCATATCGTATCTTACAATGATGGATGTCCATAAAGTATTTTAATTTCATATCTTTGACTTTAAGATCAATAATTTCCTGTATGCCCCAACTTGAATAATCGTCGAAGAGTAACTAATTGCCACAAGAATCGAGGTTTTAGATCGCTACCAAATAAAACTATAATATCTGATTGATTATACTATTCTTCACTACATTAAACCTTTGTCCTTTCGGTGGTTTTTGATGTTGTAGTATGTGATACAAGGATTTTTATTTGTATTTCATTTTTTTAATTCTTATTTCTCTAGTGTGTCTGTTAATGTTGCTAATATGATTTTCAATTACACTCGGGATTTGCCTTCTTATTGTAATATCACTGCCTACTTTGTCAAATGGTTGTATTGTTGATTTTGGGCAGTGATTCTTAATCTAAGACTTATCCATTCTTCGAGTAATTCTTAGAATACTAGTAATACCTAAGAGTATTTCCAATAAGAATCAGTTTTGTTCAGATTTGTACATAAATTTGATTACAAAAAATATTGTGTACATTGTGCTTAACGTAGAAATGCTTTTGAGCTTATCGAACTCTGAGCATGATCACAATATTCTCAAAGGCTCCTTGTGATATACAGGACTCCTAACTACAATTTATATAATTAAGCCGTGGTGCATGTGGAGCATTGCTATGCTCCACAATTTTCCATTGATTGGCCTCTAACAAAGCATTAGTATCACATTTGGATATGGGTCGTGATTTGCCGCTCAATATTACAGACATAAGATCACCATTGAAGTTCGCGTGTCCAATCCCGAGAGCATGACCTATCTCATGTTCTGTCAGCTGCTCTATTTTACTTAAGCTTAATGTATTACCAAATGCACTTCTAGAAATACTGATTCGTACACTGGTTATGAAACCATTTTCATCAAAGTTATCTACAGATTGGCCCGCTGTTACAGCGGTTTTAAGCGTCTGTCCTGCTGATGTTGTCATATCACCAACACTCTCATGAATCTTTTGTGCTGTTGGATTGAAATTGACCTCTATGTCTGCTTTAACGTTAGGTAAAGTTTCTGTTAGCTTTATATCTTTTAGTTCTGCGTTCCATAGATTTACTGCATTCCTCACAGCCTGGTATGCTAGTGCATCACCTCCAATTATCTTGTATGTTAGTGTCCCGTTTGCTAGTTTACGACCCCACGTACAGCAAATCTGAATGAAGTGTTTCTGAGATTGCTTTTTGTTACTGTTGTCAATTAATGGGGATCCTTTTACTAATTGGGGAAAGATATCTATCTGCTGTTGCGTCACCAGGACAACTAAAATTAAAACTATTGTCAATCTTTTTAATAATGCAGAGTGTAATTGCAATGGCAAAAATAGTATCCGCTTAATATCCTATATGGATTCAATACCAATCCTTAGTCCATTTGATCTACAAAAAACTATCTTGCTTAGTACCTTAAAATATCTTACATTTCATCCTTCTACTACCTGACAAATCTCTGGTGATTGTGATTGATACCGCATTTAAATACAAAAAACAGTTTTACATCAGATCTTCTAATTGCCTTGGAATGACGCCTCCAGTTAGGATCTTTGTGTATCCGGTGCTTCTTTCATTTCTAATCAGGCAAATTCTTATTATTAAACCCATTATTTCTCAGAACATCAGAATTTCTTTTACAGTGCATTTGCTATATCATTTGCATTATCTTTATGCCTTCACATCGGACAATTGTCATAAGGTTTGATATTAATTATGTTAGTCACACTTGTACCGTGTGAGGCTGAGAAAGAAAGAAGAGCCGAAGTAGGGTTGGAAGGTCGATTTAAAAATTCAGGAAGGAATCTAATTCATATTACTTAAATGATGGGAGGATAGCCTGAACGACCCTTATAGGACGAGCTGCTCTAGGCAATGCGTTAAAGAGGTATTGACAATTACATTTCCCGTAATAACGATATCACGATAGTCTAAACTTTTCAGCCTTCTTCCACATCATCATCATCTTCTTCGACATCATCTTGTTCGTCGTCTTGCAACTCATGAGTTTCATCCTTAATTTCGTCCCTTTCAGTTTCTTTGCTCATCTCCTTTATCTATGTCCTGCTGATATTATATATTATACGTGTATCATTCTTCTAACAACTGCAAATAATATCCATATAATTACTATAACCTTGGTATAGGTTAGCTAAAAGAAAACAAATATGAATGCAAATACAACCTTGACAGATTCTCGAGTGATTAAAAGGATATCCTCATTAAAAGGATAACAGCACACGAAATGAATATTAGAATAAATACATAATATATTAGATAAGAAATATTTTATAATGAATAATATGAAAAATTATTCGTGGAATGTTAGTTCTTGATGGTATTTGATCACAATTGTCTTTATGAGAGTATTGACTTGAGAGTCAAACAAATTTTCTTCCCCTAAGATCATCTATATCAATGTCTAGACTTTCTTATCCTGACGCTTCTACTAAACAGTCTTCTCTTAAATTATTGCTCCAAAAATAAACATTCAGCATTGAATTCATAGTGTATGGTGGAAGACAACGTCTGCATTGATCAAATCTGATAGAATAAAAATGTAGATCAACGTCTAAATTCTACAAGAGGCGCTGCAGGTTTCTATACCGAGTACTCTTAAGCCATTTATATGACCATAATCTAGACTCGTGGAATTCTTTCCCATCGATACTATCTGTTTCTTCATTATCAACTCCTACAAGTCTCACAACCAGAAGTTGTTTGCTTACATCAGCAATTTCTTCAGTTCTATAGCTGTTATTCAATAGTTTAGCTCATAATCTAAATTGCAAAGTCAAACACAGCAACATAAAGTTTATTTACCAACCCTCAAAAATAGAGACGCATAATCTATAGATTTAATCAATATTTTTTCTCCAACCATTTATTATCAGAGCTTAAAACATACTTCATCTATGTTTGTATTATTGAACAAGACTGCAAAGCCAATCTTTATCGGTGTTGTTATTGTTTATACCAGGAATGAACGTAGATTGTTTACAACAAGCAATTGTTGGATGAATAGAAGGTCATGACGTTGGCTAATATTTATGTACATATAAAATCAATCATTCCGTTTGCTTTGTTGATTATCGTTACGGCAATGGTCGTAGAATGTAGTTTATGTTTATGTTTATTTGATTTATTAAATACCAATATATATAACAAAGCTTATGCTGTCGTAATCACCGAATCCGCTACTAACTCAACAGCTTTAGATTATGCTGCTGGTAAGAATGCCGGTTCTATTGCTGCTGTCCATGATTTTTCCGCTTTGAATGGTCATAGTATTTATAATCCAAGAATCAACCAGGGCAGCAGCCACTATCGCACTGGCTATATTTTTGGTTATAATCAAGAATGGAAACAATTGTTATCTGCCGCAAATTCTAACATGTCAACTTCATTACCATTATCAGATCAGAAAATATCACGAAATTATCTCATAAATGGTACCCAATCATTGAATTATACATCCATAGGGCAATCATTAAGTTGCACTGACCTAAACGAGTCCTCCTCTCCCCATGGTGCAGTCTTGGCTGCAACATTGAAATGTGGAAGTAGTAATGATGAAAACTCGCATAGGGAAGGCATGCCCACAACAAGTCATTCATTTGTGACACCTACAACGACACCCCACTTGTCTATGGCAAATACATGTAGTGATTGTCGTAGTAAAGGTAATTCCCTTGATAGAAGTGGTGGTAGCAGCATTAGTAGTAATCCCGGCAATGATGATGATCAAGTGCAGTCCTTCTCATCATCCTCATCACCATTACCAGGAATTATTCCTCCGTCCCCCAGCCAAGAAAATACGAATTTCTTGCAGTCTCATCAATAGCAATAAAATTCAAGTTCAAGAAGAGGAAGGTTCGCAAAATTCGTACACGACTTGGAAAATAAACGACTTTGCATCACACGGTAGTTCATTAAGGAGCAAGTACCAAACAATTGAAGGCAAATTCTTTCTACGGTACTATTTTGACTGTTATGACATTATAAACGCAAACCATCATTCAGAACTTTTAATATGGAAGCGCGGGCC
>DATDNG010000395.1:0-3216 GCA_036518375.1 Nitrososphaeraceae archaeon
TCGCTATCTTTTATTGCATCTAAGCACTATTGATAAGCATTGTTAATTCTGATAATATCACGAAAATATCGTTAATGAAAATCGATGTAGAAGGTGCCGAAGTATTAACATTAAAAGGCGGAATCCAAACTCTTAAGCAAAAGATAATAAAAAACATGATAATTGAATTTCATTATCGTGAAAATTATAATTATATAATTAGACTTTTGAAGGAATTGGGATATTCTATATCTTCTTCAAATGAGAGACCCGGAATCCATACAGATCCTAAATATGTTAATGGTCATATTATAGCAGAATTGATTGAATAATGATATGAACTAAAACTTTAGTGGTAATAGTATAATTGATATAAACAGCAGCGCAAGCTAGGTGCGATGAACTGATCAAACTGTCTTCCTTCCCTTTATTTTTACTATTATTATTATATGAGTATAATTTTATTTTTTATCCTTATTATCACGATCTTAAATAAAATAAAATAAAATAAAATAAAATAAGAATCTGTTTGTCTCATTTAACAAATTAAAATGCAACCATCAGGGTATTAAATTTCTTTTATATCTAATAATCACCAGCGCACTAACACCGCAGATTGTATTTCGTTTTCCTAATAATTTTTATCTTGTTTATTCATTTGAAGCTAACCAAACCAACTTGTGCTATTGGGTTTCAATTAATTCGATATATTGAAGCATGTGAAATAACGTTAATGAAATTAAAAAAATGGAGTGTATATGTTAGCAGAACGATATTGGAACCAGCAATACCTATGATATCTAAAGAGTGTAATGTTATTGTTGCAAACCATAGAGGAAATCGACCTGCCACTAGAAGCGAGCTTTTGAAGTCCGTGCATGATAAGGATGCAATTCTCTGTACGTTATTAGATAAAATAGATGCAAAAGTTATGGATGCTGCAGGACCTAACCTCAAAGTTATTAGCTCTTATAGCACAGGAGTAGATCACATAGATACTAAAGAGGCAACCAAGAGGGGAATTTATGTAACTTCTACAGGAGACATACTTACAGAATCAACGGCTGATATTGCATTTGCATTAATCCTTGCAACATCTAGACGAATAATACAAGGACACGAGCTTGTTACACACAAACGCTGGAAATATGGATGGGATCCACACCTTTTATTGGGTTCAGATGTCCATAATATGACTATAGGAATTCTTGGTTTAGGCAGAATTGGGTCAGCTGTTGCTCGTAGAGCCAAAGGGTTTGATATGAACATTATTTATCATAATCTACATAGTCGAAATATTCAGATAGAAGAACAAGTTAGGGCTAAACATGTGGATATGGACGAACTTGTACGAGAAAGTGACTTTCTTTCTCTCCATTGTTCTCTGAATAACAAAAGTTATCATTTGATTAATAAGGAAAACCTTAGAAAAATGAAAAAGGACGCGTATATAATTAATACTGCGCGAGGCCAGATAATTAATGAGCTACATCTAATTAAGGCACTAAAGCAAAGATGGATTGCAGGGGCAGGACTTGATGTCTTTGAAAAAGAACCACTGTCGCCGGATAACCCATTATTGAAGATGAAGAATGTAGTTGTATTATTGCCTCACATAGGTAGCGCTACATTTTTTACTCGAACAAAAATGGCTGAAGTAGCAGCAAAAAATTTACTAAATGTATTGAATCGGAAAAGCGCAATTTATCTTGCAAATCCAGAGGTTATCAATCAGGAATAATGTATAGTGTTATATTAACATCGTTTCTAAGTAGAAGTTAGATATACTTACATATACAGACAAAAGAGTCTGTAGTAACACTTATTATTACGTGGGGTTAAAAAAGTAATTTATTTTATCCATAAAAAACTTGTTTGATATCATCAACTATATCGCTTTTTTTTCATACGACTATTTCTTCATTAAGTTCTCCATGTATGTGAGTAACGTCTTCCATTCTATCACATCTACTACATTCCCAACAAATATACTCATTACAGATCTTACATACAGCTATAGGAGTCAGAGATGAACCACACGTCCTGCAAGATCCTTTATGAGACATATTTTTCTAGTTAATAAGTTTAGTCTAATAATCGGTTTTGTTAATACTACTCATCAATATAGAGTGATTGTGTATTATATTTACAAATATCATCATCATGTATCAGTATAGAAGATATGGAAATATTTTTGCTTGAACATATTGGACAAGCACTAATAATATTTCTATTATTATTATTACTATTAGTACCATTATGCCTGCTTGCTTTTTTGATTGAATTAAATATGGTTGCAGTCCAAAAACATGTTTGGCAAATAACAAAGCGGCAGTCAATATTATCAAAAGTCCAACTTTCTGGTGAATTTAAAGAGTACAATTTTCCTTATTGCTTGATACTACTGCCTACATTTAGGCATTGTCGAATGTGATCTTATAGATGTAAAAGTTCTATATTAAGATCAGATATTGTTGATATTCTATATATGATAACCTTTTGTTCTGTTCGGATGTAGTAAATCAAAGTACCTGCCGTTTATTCATGACCAGGTTGTTGGAAACCCCAGTAGCATGGCCTATGCTATGGAGCCACACTAACAACCAACAAGATTCATAAGAAAGACAAAATCTCCAAATTATTAGATTGATGTAACAACTGCTTAGAGGCCGTTTCTATATTGACACCATCTGTGCCATTGTATTTAATGCAGACTAACATTACAAATAATATAGATACAATAGATAACAAGAAAAAGAAAAAGACTTATGGGAAAAATATAGATGTCAAACATTGAAGACGCTTTGTCAACAATTTTCAAAACTAAACACACTTTATACTCTATTGGATTTGATCATTGAAGAATAATGTGGCTATAAAAAGAAACGATGACAACAAATACCATTCTCCTTCTGCCTCTACCCCTACTACCCATAACACTCGCTGCGATCGGTGTAAAGACAGATTAGCAGAGATATTCCAAGTTAACGGTGATTACTGCCTAGACTGTTGGCAGGAATTGACATATCCTATGGTTTAGAAGATTGAAGAGAGAGCCTACGCGTACAACGACTTCATTTTATTTGGGTCACTGCAGTAGACGTTAGAATATTCAAAAGTTCTCTATACTTATAGCATAGTTTCAATGTAATTGGAGAAATGCCATTATGGGTACCTTACGATCCTTACTTGTATATAGATCAGAATTTCTAATGATATATCTACTACATTTATTAT
>DATDNG010000396.1:0-5368 GCA_036518375.1 Nitrososphaeraceae archaeon
AGATTTTCGTTAATACAATAAATGTCCTATAAGCAATACGATAAGATCGTAATCTTTGATTCTCAATGTATTTATGGGATTGTTGATATAAACATATTATGAAACATCACAAAAAAGAATATACTTCATCCAAACTACAAAATGTTAATATGCTTGGAGATACTACCTCCATGCTTGGAAAAGATATCCTTACTTTAACGTTTAATATAGATGTGGCAAAATATCTGGATTTTAAGCATAATGAATCATTAACTTATGAAATATCTAAGAATAAATTAATCATAAGGAAGAAGGAAGAAGAAATTGATTAAAGTTAGTTAAAATTTTTTGTGCTAGAGACTATGATAAGCACCAAGAAAGGGATTATCTTTGGTATGTATGATGCATGAGAGGATATCAAAACAGGAATACTATATCAAGTTTCACAACAAGAATACAAGGCCTGTAAGATGCTTCTCAAGTCTTGTAAAGAGATCTCCAATAAAGGAATCATAATCTTGTATGTATTGCCATCAAGTAAATTGCAAGGCCTGTACAACTAGCAATAATACAGAAGGTGTTCCTTGTAGTCCACCATATATTTTGATACAGAAATTGCTATGCCCTCCTATAGTGGAAAGTAATGTTCTATCAACGCAAAAACATAATTCATATTTCACAAATCATTTTTAATCAGGCATTTCTAGGTATTACCATAGCACAGTACCACCATCTATTACGATGGTGTTACCAGTCGCAAAGGCAAAATTATCACTTGCAATAGACGCTGCGATCTTGGCGACTTCCTCTGGCTTACCCCATCTTTTCATTGAAGGCTCAAGAGCTGCAATATTTCTCTCTTCCTCGGTCATTGAGTCGTATGTTGCCAACGTTGCAATATTCCCGAGTGCCAACGTATAAGCTCGAATATTATTAGATCCGTACTCCATAGCAATGCATTTTGTCAATGCTATGTTTGCAGCTTTGGCGATAGTATATGGAGCACCATGTATATGGCTGGCGATAGCGGGAGTTGAAGAAATATTTATTATTACCCCGCCTTCTCTACCTTCGTTTGCATTTCGTTGAAGCATAGAACAAATAACGGCCCTTGATAACCTTACTGAACCTTTAAGGTCAACTTCTATAATCTTTTGTATCTCTTCTTCCGTTACCTCATGGAATCTTTTATACCAAATATGACTATCAAAAGGATAACCAGCATTGTTTACTAGAACATCGATCCGTCCATGTTTTGATAGCGTTTGCTCCATGAATTTTTTGACACTCGCGTCATCTGCAACGTCGATTTCAGCAGCAAAGACACGACCCCCTATCTGGCCTATTGCTTCCTGTGCTTTCTCTTTAAGTCTAGAACAAACGATAGTTATCGCACTGTTATTTTCTGCGAACTCTCTCGCTATTGCAAAGCCTATCCCTCTGGTAGATCCAGTCACTACTGCAATCTTATCCTTCAGTAAAGAACATGGAACTGGATGTTTACCACCATCTGTGTTTGATATTTCATAATTCATTCTAAATCAACGCACACTAGTGTCAAATAAATGAAAGTGACAGATTGACAACCTATAATATCAGTTAATTTTGTAGTCGTTATTGATACCAATAATAATAGACCTTATCCTGTTCTCTTATGCCTTCAGCAACAAGGTACTGCAATAGCCATAGCTTTCCGTTTCTTATATGTTCAATAGGAGAGGATCTTCCAAGCCAACTATCCGAAGCCTTACACACGTTACATCCAGCAACAGTCCCGATTAATCTACTTTCGAGTCCTTCCTTTCTCTTTTGCTGGCCCTCCAAAACAATGGATCTAAAGATGAATCTTTCACGCATTATTTTGCTTCTTTGGGTGTATAATCAATATTCCAGACTTTCAGGTAATAGTCATTATTCTTATTCAATAACGCTGTTCCAATATTTTTTCTAAAAATGCTCCTATCTGATGGTTTTGGGTTACCGATAGTAAAATTCATTCTAGATTCATTTAACAAAAAATGCTCTGATATTCTAGTCCGAAAGTTGTTTTCTTTATGCGTTCCTATTCTAACTCTGACATACGACCATATGCATATCTGTCATTTAGCCTTCTTCATAAAAGAAGTATAAGCCGTTAGAAGGACGGGATTTGACATTAAAAGGAAATTTAACTAGTGGAAGAGATTCTAGTTGATTGTGGAGCCACCGCTTTTTTCAGATGACATTTACTTAATTACACCATGTCAACTAAATATTTCATTAAAATGTGTAAACATCTTTATTTTATTTTTCAGCGAACTGTTTTCCAGCAATCTCTTGTATACATGGTGGAACCTTTATGTCAATGAATAAACCTAAAGCTTTTATCATCTGTTTCTTTCAGAAATTTATAGATATCTATTATGATATTTGAATACCCATTGGAGAATATGCTATATGTTTTGTATTTTGTCAGTGCTGATAGTGGTTTGGCAGATATCAACCATATATTCTCTTCATTTGGTTGTAAGAATTTCAATTGTGATATTATATTTAAGTCCGAATTATTCTTTATAATTTGAATAATAATTGATTTATCAGGTTTTATCTTCAAGCTTTGTAAACTTGGTATAATTACATCAAGAACCAAATCATTTTTGACTTGAATTTTTCTTTGTGAGGGTAAGGTACTAATTGTAAGCATAAAATGAAGGAGCGCCTCGGATAACGTTGCAATTGTGTCATCATGATCATCATTTGATTCTGAAGCTATCTTTGTAACAGATTTCCTCATTATAACATCGATATATTTTTGCGATGCTTCAAAGCTTGAAGTAATCTCTGATTGAATTTTTTCCTTGCCTATTTCTTCTATTATTGAGTATAAGATTTGCTTAATTTCCTCCCCAGCTAGCATTTTCGTCAACAGTAGCCTATATAGATTATCAGTTCTCATATTATTATATTGTGTATAACGATTATGATAATGAATAATCCCTAAGTAATGAGGAGGCTATCCTTGTTTGTGATAGAAACGAAATTGAAAGTCTATAACGTATTGAAGTTAATAGCTTCAGAAGTAAAGGTTGTTTAACTAGTGGCAAAGAGGACTATTTATGAGCTTTACCAACCTACCTTTATTGGAGCAAACTCGTGCTAGGGTAACTAAAACCCTAATGGACGGTATTCAGCTTGATATGTCAACTGACGAAACCAAAAAATTACTGAGAAGGCATGTAAACACAAAAACAAATCTGGTGACTATGTTTGTAGATATCAATAACTCAACACAAATGAGCCTCACTTTACCAGAACATAAATTTGCTTTAATAGTACAAAGTTTTGCTCAAGAGATAAGTATTGCTGTATCAGGTTACGGTGGATATGTGTTCAAGTATGAAGGTGATGCTGTTATTGCATTATTTCCTGCGGAATACGATCGGACAAAAGCATGTAAAAATGCACTGAAATGTTCAAAAGCAATATTGCAAATCATAAAAGAAGTTATCAATCCTGCATTTATGGCAAATGAATTACCTGAAATCACAGTTAGAATAGGATTGGCTTATGGCTATGCTTTAGTTGTACTTTATGGAAAGAGCTTAGAAAAAGCTCACATAGATATAATAGGTTCTAGCATAAGCTTGGCTTCAAAGATTGCTTCTCTTGCAAGGCCTAATCAGGTATTGGTAGGCGAACATATTTACAATATTCTTCATCTGTCATCATCAATGAGTCCCAAAGATTCTTTGAACAATATCAAGTTTATAGAAGTAAATCTCGATCCAACAAAATGGAAATATCTTTCTCATTCTGATCCTCAAAGTATGTATCGCGTATACGAGTATTTAGAAAATTAATCAATTCTTTTATAACCCTTTAATTAAATACAAAGTCGTTTGAACGATAATAACTATATGTTGTTATTGGAATAAAAGATAGTCCTAGTCTTGTGTATGCAATTTCAGAACGAGAAGTTGAATATTCCTCGTGTTTTTGTTTAATAAGCTGTTTTGAGTGCAGAAATAACGGAAGAGAATTATAAAATAAAGATGTGGGAATTAGTTATTACTACTACTGCTACTGCTTATTACTACTTATTTAATGGCCTGACCATATACCTTGTCTCCTTACCATGCCCTACCCTACTTAGTACTCTACTGCTTCCTTCAGTAATAACGACATTCTATTATGAACCTTCTTTTTTTCTTATTCCTTTTAGTATTGAATGTTTATAACTAATGTTAACTTTGTATGAAACACAACACATTCTTCTTCATTCCTCATCTTTTTGTGATACAAATCAAATATTTCGATACCTTAAGCAAAAAGCCATGCTCGTAATTATTAAATGATCCTTCTTCTTTGCTGCAGCTCTTGCAGATACAATATTTTAAAACCATGCGTTGTTCACAGTTGGTTAGATGTTCACATTCAATACAACCTGCTTTTCCCCCGCAGATATAACATTTTGGTTCATTATTGAAAATCTCTCTTGCAGCCTCGAGACCTATCTCCGTTCTACGATCTCCAATAAGAGTACCTGCCGAATTAGGAATTGTACTGTTATTGCAAATCAAATGCTTAGCTGCTTTTGCAGAAGTAGACCAAAATGCCTCTCCTGGTGATATATCTTTGCGACATTCCTTACATCTAGTCCTGAAGGTAATTGTAATCTGTTCCCAATCTGTTATCGCCATCTCTGATCAAGGTTTGCTAAAAAGATCCTTTAAAATAAGGGAGTGACCATTTGCTAAGTAGAAAATAAATTTTATTAATTCATTAGCGGAGTTGAGCGAGTGTCATAACATGAAAGGTAACTTAAACTTCTCCCTACTGCTTTTGAAGATTAAAGCTATGCCTTGATGTCCTGCATGGCAGTTTGATATATCTGTATTCTGGCGACATCTAATACGAGTACTACAACTGTAATGTTAACCTATGTAAATGGAAGCATAGACCACGCCTATTTGACTCATATTTAGTGAGAATATCTGTTATGTATATAACTTATGAAGGATAACTCTATTCAATGAGCAATACCAATGCGTCAGAAGAAAACGCAGAATCCCCTTCAACATACGGAAAGGATGCCTATATAGAGTACAGAAAGGAGAAAAAGCAACAGGAGAAAAAATCAGACCCAAAAGAATTTGAGGATGCAGAATCTGGGGGCCCGTAGGTGTTTATGCACAATTCCTTTCAATGACCAGCTGCAATCTTGCTACATATTCTCATTAGTTGATAGATCATAGTGATAACTTTAAGTCAAATTAGTCGATGAACATCGCCATCGTATGTTTTGACAAGCAATATTCCATTATTGTCAATATCTATAGCAATGCCCTCAACAATGCCGTTTTGTGTTCTTATTCTAACAACCTTTCCTAAGGTGTATGCTCTTTTTTTC
>DATDNG010000397.1:0-3016 GCA_036518375.1 Nitrososphaeraceae archaeon
GAAGTAGAGTAGTAGTGTATCATCTTTTTCTCGTGATATATTATTGCATGTAATAGCATGATTGTTCTAGAGACGGCTTATGGTATATATCTAAGAATAGACCTGGAACAAAGCAGCAGATTGTATAGAGTTGTAGTGTATCATATTCTATAATGGCAATTGTATGTATTAGCCATTAGTTGCTTGACCGGTGGAAGTATAAATATACACTAGACAAAAACATGCTAGAAGTCATTCGCAATGGTCAGCCAGGATCAACTTCTACAACATACCAGATCAATCCACCACTAGACTAATAATAATATTATAAAATGATTATTAGTCTGCATCATCTTTTTCTTTCCTTGATTCGTAATTAAGTGGTTTCTATGGACAAGCAAAAGGCTTAACTGAACAAATAATATCTCCTATTTTAATGACTTTGAGCCTAAATTGTAAAGATGCTGGAGATCCAGTGTGTACGCATACGGTCTATGGTAAGACAGAAGAAGAAGTATTACAAAATGCCAAGAAACATGGAATAGAAGTTCATGGATTTACGGAAGAAACATGGAATAAAGAGATAGAAAAGAATGGAGATGATTATAGAAAGATCATGAAGCCAGCGTAATAGAAACATCGTCTTCCTTTTTGATTCACCATGTTACTAACAGACGAATAATAAAAGACCCTAGTATGTTAGGATTGCGTGAGCAAGTAGTTGATATGATACTCTTAGTTAAGACAAGAATACACTCCAAGTTATAACTTAGCAGCCAAGTAGGGGACAGATATAAAGGTGGTAAAGTATGAGCCAACGGATAGGAACCTTCTTATGAGTACATACATACTAGATTATTAAATGCAGACTTCGAAATAATGATGATTGTAGACGATTTATTGAAATATAAAAGGCGATGCGATGCATGAACAGCAATAGGTTTGGGTATATATTAATAGAGTAACTCGGTAGCAATGGATCTTATAGGCCGCCAATAATGGTACTATTTCTTCTTATTTTTCTTTGCTACAGCTTTTTGAATTTGTGACATCTGTTTTTGTAGTTGCCTTAATTGGGATTGCAATTGCTTTATCAATCCTGGTTGGAATTGTACTATTGACTTTATTTTTTTGATTTCTTTGCTGCTCTAGTTGCTTGGACACATTTGTTATAGTTGTTTCTTTTTACTTTTCTAGCTGCTTCTGTTTTGTCCTCTTATCAGTCGTCGTTGCTCTTGGTAATGATTTTTTAGCTACGTCAGCTGCTACTATTATCTCTTTTTGCTCTTCTTCTTCACTTTCTGGCAACACTTTTAAATCTTGATCTTCAGCTACGTTTGCACCTTCTATCGGTGGCGATGGTTCGGATTCATTTTCTTCAACTTGAGTCTTACCTTCCTCCTGCTCTGTATCTTTCTCTTCTTCTAACATTTATTATCGATAGTCATAACCATCTATAATAAATCATTTTTGCAAAACTATCAAACTCATTAATGGCAAAATCAAAGCTATTGGCAATCGTTTCATAATAACCATTGTTGTTGCGATCCCAAACCAATGCAGAAGTCCTCATCATCCCTAGTAGTAGCTGAGAGTACAGGTAACAGAATGACACGATATATATACATCACTAGAAAAAGAACAAGTCGAAATTATTACCATTTAGATAACTCTTTTTTCCCCTCAGAACGAATTTGTTTGTCTGAAAGATAGTAGGACTTTGCTGCTTCTAGAGCTTTCCTTCCCTAAAGCTCCAATATTATCAATACTGGAGATTCATGATATTGTTAACTGGCTAAAAAGAAAATCAGATGCAGGATATGCTACATGTTATGATCCGACTCTTACAAATAATAATTGAATTAGTCCTAGATCTGAAAGAAGTGGGTCGTGAAAAGAAGGTGTGTGTGAATGAATGAATAATGATAGTAATAATAACCCTCAATCATTAACTATATCTGATCTTATCAGGAATTTCCCATTTACATCCCAACGTCATAATCAATAAAAAAGTAATCTAAAAATGGGTGCACTATTTGTTTATCTCTTTCTAATATGACCTCGCAGAGTTTTAACGCTAATGACCATCATAACCATTTCATCAATATCTTGCGCATCATCAATCTCATTCCCTTTCAAATAATTCAATAATATCGACTTTAGACGTTCTAAGAGACTCAGGGAATCATTAACGAGATCAGATGCAAGTCTCAGTAATGTTTGCTCAAAATCATAATCAAACTTGTCTGTGAACTCCAATTTGTCCAAGTCGTAGTATTTTTCATAGTACTCCTCCATAGTTTCTGCCTCGACCTCTGGTTCATTGAATATCTTACAAGATATCATTTTGTCTATAAGTGCTATAGGATCGTCTTTATCTTCTATTCCTTCTGCCGACATAATGCATAGATTATATCTTATTTGATAAACTTCTTTATCCCAGATTGCTACTGTGTTATAATAAGAGGTATCTTAGTTGCAATATTATATTGGCTGCTCTGGATGGAGTTATTATTCAGCTTGGCAACGACCATTCCATCCTTCAGATACCTGCATATTTATAAGCAGGTAACTGAAGGATGGAATGGTCGTTGCCAAGCTGAATAATAACTCCATCCAGAGCAGCCAATATAATAAAGCAACTAAGAAACCTCTTATTATAACACAGTAGCAATGTGGGATAATAATTTGTCAAATAAGTAATAATATGTATACTCAAGTGCATAGGCATAATCTATCAGTATAATATTGCCAGAGGTATTGTTATTATCGTCATCTTTGTCGTTTGTGGTAGGTAAGAGAGATTTTTATGTTTACGTCATGATTACGTTGTTACTGAATTTGAATTTATCAAGAAAATTCTTTTCATTGGTATACCTATAATGATTGTATTAACAGCTACTGATAGACTCTACATATTTGCAAATAAACTATTATTTGATAAGACATTATCTTCTTTTATATGACTTTGCCATTTTGGCGAGCGTATACTTTGTTATACAATGCATTAGCATACTTAGGATCTATCTCCAAAGCT
>DATDNG010000398.1:0-6702 GCA_036518375.1 Nitrososphaeraceae archaeon
CTAAGTAGATTTATCCTTCCTCCAAAAGAAGCTAGGTTTGCTGTAATAAAACAATGTGTTACCATAACAGGGACAGTTGTATGGACAAATTACTTTAACGAAGATGGTGATGCTAATTTCAATGTAGTTCTAGATCCTCCATACAAAAACATGTTAGGACCTGGAAGCTATGGTGAAGTATTTGCTACTAAATACCCAGGAGGTCCTGCAATACATGCTGAGACTGTCTGTCAGGGTCCAGTAACAAGCAACAGTTCAGAAAATGTAGGAGCATGTAATGGGTATGATGGACCTGATTTTAGATCTGTCTTGCCAAAAAGAGGAGACCATGTAATGGTTACTGGTAAATATCTAATTGAAATGCCAGAAATGCCAGGTGGGATTACAGAATTGCATCCAGTATATGACATAAAGATTCTTACTCCTCCTAATTCTTGATAGATCATAATAGTTACTATCATTATAGTATATACTTTATGTTACTACATACTTTCATTACAATTACTAATACAGATATCACATGTTAAGCAATGTCGAAAAAGAAAAGCTTGTTCTGGAGATGTATTATAATCAACGAAACAACGTACGCCACATAGCCCAAGAAGCAAGGATATCATTTAGAGTACTAAGATATTATCAACATTATTTTTTGCCATGACAATTACCAGATAATATAAGAACTTCCTCTCTGCTATTAATCTGTGGATACAAATGAGGCCAATGGGCAAAAAGTCGCTATTATTACAGGTAGCTCAAGTGGGATAGGATATGCTACTTCATTAATATTGGCAAGAAGTGGATTTTATACATATGCTTCAGCGCGTAATATCAATAAATCTGCAAGTCTGCAATCGACAGCCTATGCAGAAAGGCTATCTTTGAAATTAATCCAGTTAGATGTCACTGATGATAGCTCGGTAAAAGCTGCGGTTGAAAAGATTGTGTCAGAAAAAGGAAGAATCGATATACTAGTCAATAATGCTGGATATGGTCTGTTCGGAGCATTTGAAGATCTCTCGGTCGATGAGATAAAAGCACAATTTGAAACCAATTTCTTCGGTGTCATAAGGGTAACCCAACATGTGCTTCCAATTATGAGGAATGGCATAGGTGGTGGTATTATTGTAAATGTTAGCTCTGTAAATGGACATGTGCCATTTCCAGTAATCTCCGCATATGTAGCAACTAAATTCGCTCTAGAAGGTTTGAGTGAATCTATTGCATATGAACTTGAGCCTTTTGGAATCAAAGTAATATTGATAGAGCCGGGTGCAATTGGCAGTGGTTTTATGAAAGGAAGTGTTATGTCCAATAGAGCGCTAGATCCAAAATCACCATACTTCGAATTTGTGCGAAAAGTCAGGTCCAAAATAAGCTCCGATCATGAGAATGCAACACAGCCGGAAGAGGTTGCAAAGACCATAGTCCAATCTATTTTAAGTGAAAAACCCGAATTTAGATATGTTGTTGGTAGTGATGCTATTACTCTAATGCAAGCAAGAAAAAATATGCCATTCTCAGACTTTCAACAGATGATTCAAAAGATCGTACAATAATAGTTCTGCTGATACCAATAGCATATTATGAAAATTGAAATACTTATAACGATATCAATAATGTGTGGAGTGGGATGAAGAAGATAGTTCTAAGGACAGGCTCCTTAGAGATTATGATACTGTATTAAAAGAAAGCACTCTGCTAACTACCTTTTGTGGAATTTTATTTGGTTTTCTCCTAAATATATCTATTAGAGCCACAAATCAATTAATATTTCCAGAAAAAATTATTCTCGTTTTGGCATTATTTTCTATAACCGTTGCAGTCTCGCTTTTTGTTATGCCAGTAATTTATCATCATTTGCAATTCCCATATAGTGATCTGGATAAATTCAAAAGGAGAGCTCATAGATTTATCCTGTTTGGACTTTATCCCACCTTTTTTACTCTTTATCTTGGAATGACTCTTGCTTTATCACCTTTAATAGAGAAATTGGCGTATTTTGTCGCAATATTGCCCTTTGCTTTTGTTTATATTCTTTATAGATTGAGAAAATAACTGGCCGCTAAACGATGTTGTTAGCCTATTCTTTCGCAGGTGAACTAAGATTATAAACGATTCATTAAATTCGAGCTAATCTTTGATGGTACAAATGAATTAATCGATATTATTTATTCCTCAAGGGTACATGAACTCTTTTGGCACTAAAAAGTTCAGAGTTTTTGAATACATATTTGCTATTTTACCATTGACACATCAATAGTGAGAAATTTATCAATCCTGTTTTGTAGGTCTGTATTAATTTCTGTTATAGATCGATTTCCATTTATGGGAACGATGTTATAATGTTTTTGCATCCTATGAAATTCCTTTGCAAGCATTCGCTGATAAATTAGAAATGAATCCAACATATCTTCCGATAACCCAAGGTCAGCTCCCGATTCATAATAGTCTAGTGAAGAGTTTTTTTGAAATACTCTATGGACTAGCTCACCTGGATCTACATCAAGATAAAAAATTAGATCTGGCTTAATAGCAAAACCAAATAGATTACGAGACCATATTCTTCTTATTCCTCTGACAGCATCTCTGGCCATAAGTGTATAAATATATCTGTCAGCAAGTACAATATATCCAGCCTGCAGAGCACGTATTATTTTATTTTCAAGCTGATCCGCAAAATCCGCGGCATAAAATAAACTTAAAGTTCTCTTTCCAAGGGTAAAATTCCTTTTTGCTTCAAGTATACCTCCACCTATAAGTTCTGATCGTCGTAAACCTGTGTTCAAAACAGCATGTCCATCAGATTCAAGTTTAGAAGTTATCATTGCAATTTGTGTACTTCTACCCGACGCATCAGGTCCTTCTATCACGATGAATCGGCCTTTAATTTGAATCTCCTGCAAATAAGGTATACTATTGCCATAATACTCTAACGGCCTCGCACCAATCGACGCTATAGGTAGGGCATCGTTTTGCCTTCTTGTTCTGAATGAGGATTGTTGTCTTTGCTCTTGTTTCTGTTGTTTTAGCCCAGTCACTTGTTAGCAGTCACCACAATACGATTTTGTTTTTCAACTTGATGTGGAAGTAACTTCATAATTGTATTTCTCACTGCTTGTTGCTGTTCTTCTATACCTGATGCTCCATCTATGACGACAAACCCATCTGATTTAACCATGGATTCGTACTGCTCAATAATTCTACTTTGAAAAATTCTATAGCTATCATATTGGTCGTTACTTAAATTCAAATCCATCCCTGCCTCGTAGTATTTTAGCTTGGGTCTGCCAACGAGTATTCTTTCAACTGCAACGTCAACTGGGACTCTAAAGTAAAACACAACGTCAGGTTTTATTGCAAAATCATATACTTTACAAACCCACTTTGGACTACAGCCTCTAACTATATCTCTGGCATAGGCGGTATAGACATACCTATCAGCCAATACGATATATCCAGCACGCATTAAAGGGAAAATATTTCTCTCATACCTATCCGCAAAGTCGGTTGCATGTAAAAGGCTAAACGTGGTGGGAGTAAGTCTGCCTTTTTTCTTGCCTTTAGATGTTATCTCTTTGACCATTTCAGATGAATTCCATTCAGTCATAAAAACTGGCAATAGCTTGGATTTCAACCATTTGCCAAGCAGCCTAATCTGTGTCGATTTTCCCGACCCATCTATTCCTTCTACTACAATAAGTTTACCTTTTACTTGTAATTTCTCGGTACATTGTGATAATGAATTAGTTTTCAAATCCAGACCTCCTATATTCTGGTATTGGGCAGATTTGCTGCTACTACTGCTGCAGTTCTCATAGACTTGAATTCTTAGATGTTATATTAAATCGTATTGAGATTTGGAAACGTATTGCTATATGATAGTATACAATTAACTATATATTCTATATATGATGAACATGTGTTGTTGATCAATTGAGATAATCTATATACTTATTTGGACCTTTTTCATATTGAACATTTGGATGAAAAGGAGAGATAGCGTATCACAAAAAGCACTACACAAATTGATAAATGATAGATAGAAATAAGGATGTGGGTATATTATTCCTCCTCTTCTTCTTATCTTATTCCCCTTCTTATCATAATATGATAGATAATCTGGAGCAGTTCTTAAGCTTCCTTCCAGAGAAGCTCATTCACGATATGAGTTTTTAAAATTTTGATCTAGTGACACCATCTTTAATTATCGTCTATTTTATGATACAATAATCAAAATTCTATCATAAATTCGAATTCTTTAATCGTAATGCTCTAGATAACCTAATGGTCATTTTCATATTCATTTAGTCTCAAGATATGTTACCTATAATTGGTAATACTCGCAGTAAAGTCAAACATAGTAGTGATTGGTAAATTCCATACTATGCGTGTAGCTGCTATTTTTGAGATAGGCTGTTAAATGGATATGATGTATTTTGCATAATATCTCTATATATCATGTCTACTTGTTTTAACCAAACATCACGATGATACATCTAAATGAATTGAGTGCTGGGAAAAATCCTCCAGATGAGATTAATGTAGTAATAGAGATTACTAAAGGTAGCAACATTAAATACGAAATGGATAGTGAAACCGGGACACTCTTTGTCGACAGGATATTATCGAGTTCAATGTCTTATCCTTGCAATTATGGTTTTATTCCAAAGACTAAAGAACAAAATGGAGATCCGGTTGATGTATTTGTACTGGCATGTGATCCTGTAGTAGTAATGTCAGTAATTCGTTGTCAGCCAATAGGGATATTATTAACCGAAGATCAAGATGGACAAGATTCAAAGATTGTGGCAATCCCGCTTGCAAAAGTTGATCCAAATTCAAGCATTATTGATGTAGATAGTATCCCAGAACATACACTAAGTCAACTTAAACACTTCATTGAACATCATAAAGATCTAGAAGAAGGAAAATATGTCAGGATAAAAGGATTGGAAGGTAAAGAAGTAGCAAAGAAAAAGATCTCAGAGGCTATAGTAAAATACAATAAAAATGAAGTTTGATGAATGTTAACTTATTGGTAGATCTCAACCCAAATATCTATTCCAGTTACAATTATCACGATTGTAGAAGACACAAGATCTATTTTAGTGAAAAGATAGATCTAATAATAATGTGTTAATAGAAGTCTTCTTTATAGAATGATAAACCCTGAGAACTTCTACATGTCTATTTTATTCAAATGTAGTATTCCCCTCACTTATCTATACTTACAATCGGAGAATTAGCTTCTGTTCTTGCTGCTCTTGTCCTGATCATCCTGCCAGATTTGTATGATATAGAAAAGTCTACGCGAATGTCAAATGCAGATTCAAACTTTTTTATTGCGTTATTAAATAACATTTTAGGAAATTGAAGATTGTCTTTATCTGCGATGATAGCAATAACAATTTTCTTTTCATTGCAAAACGTCAATTGGATATTGAATTTGTATCTCTCCAATATGCCCAATATGACAATACATGCAGAAATTTTTTCAATGGACCTTCGATTTTGAGATTGCAATATTGTCTCATACCTTTTAAATAAGCGGTTTGCAGATTTTGGCTTCTTTGTATGTATTATCGATAATGCCAAAACCAATTGCTCGCTGTGACTTAGATATGCGATGTCTTCATCAATTATCATGTAAAATAGATTGTATGTATTGGCAGCAAGCACTGTTTTTGATATTTGCTTCACTGCCAAGTTAAGAATTTCATATTCTCTTTCTCTAACTATCCCGTGATAGACTAGTGGCAAGATCAGGTCTTGGATATATGTGGAAATGATTCCTAATTCACAATTAACCCGGATATAATTTTCAATTTGACCTTGGTTTGTATCTTCTTCTTTATAGTATTGTTGCGGCGACTCTAAAAAAGATAAAAGAACACCTTCTCTGAGTCCTTGAGCACTAACAACAACTCTGTTAAACCCAAGTTTTTGCATGAGCATATTAATTGTACATGCGCCAGAGGTAATTGTTTCTGCTCTGCTGTTTCCAATGGCATCGATCTTGGCAATTTCATGGGGCGTCATTTTATAAAATTTCTTACTAATTGAATCAATAGACTCATGGTCTATTCGATAATTATGAATCTTGTCAAGTATATACTGCTGAATCTCTTGATCATATCTTGCGATAGCTCGCAATGTACCCCCAACGCCAACGAGAGTGGTATCTGGACTCATATCAAGCTCGCTTTTATCTGGAAGTTCTTCTAAAATGTATTGTTCTAGCCTGCTATAATTTTTCTTGGTAAAGGTGATGTGGTTCCCATCATCTTTATAAATCCGAGACAGCCTTAATGCACCGAGAGGCAGTGATATGAATTTCTTAATTTTGAAATTTTCTGCATAAACCATTTCCAAACTACCGCCACCTAAATCAAAAAAAAGTGCAGTTGGTATGCATGTAGACTTTAGCGCTCCTAAATAAGAATATAGAGATTCTTCTTTGCCAGACAATACTCTGAATTGGAAACCTGTCTCCTGATAAACTATTTTAAGAAACTCCTGACGATTGGTCGCTTCTCTTACGGCGCTGGTCGCAACAGCTAGCACATGTTCTGTTGTTTCAAAATGGATAATATCCTTGAACAATTTTAATGCATTAATGACACGATATATTGATTCACCGCTTAGATGTCCGGCTTCATCAAGTCCATCTCCAAGTCTGACTGTTACTCCTTCTTGACCGTA
>DATDNG010000399.1:0-9406 GCA_036518375.1 Nitrososphaeraceae archaeon
GTCCTTCTAGTGATAACATCAGTGCCTCTCTTATAGTCCCAATAGTCATTTAGCAAATCTACGCTAGCATGAAGGCATATTACACCTGCAAAGGTTAGTATGGCATATGAAAAGTTAAATATTCCATTTTTCCAAAAGGCAACTGATATACCATTAATGACTGCAATTATGGACGCCAGCAAAAAACGTATCCTTATTGCCCGCATCCAAACCGTTATGCCTTCGCTAATCAAAAAACCAATCAAGCATAATCCATTGTGTTTATTAATTAATATTTGGTCGTCATTCTTAATGTTAGAAATATTCTCGGCGTTGATATCAGATTATTATGGCTAGATCCCAAATAAACAGAAGATATGTCTCCACCGCCAATCAATGCAGCAGAATTTGACGCCCATAAGGATCTGAGCACATTAATAGTTCAATTTCTTTGTAGAAATAGGGAGAATGGTTTTTCAGCAAAGGAGATCGCACAAGCAGTAGGCATAAGAGAAGAGGACGTAAATTATGCTATGCTAAAGCTGGGTATGACTGATCTCGTAAGTGATCTTACTGGTGGAATTATATCTAAAAAACAAAAATGTGGCAGCAGGCTCGGAGCAATAAAAATAGAAGATGTCACGGTTAATGGGGTAATCTACTATAGATGTTTGGAAGCCGATACGATCTAGACTATTTTAGTCTGCATATTATGGAAATATCATTCACATTAGTTCCAGTCCATCCAGTAACAATAAAAGAATCTAATTTTGAAAGGGCATTGTAGCTGTCATGGTTATCTAGGTATTTTCTCATTTGTCGTTCTTTTTCTCTAACCATGGAGACTGTTTTTGGGGTGACAAAGCCTCCAGCCGCATCAGATTTGCCATCTATTCCATCTGTGCCCATACAAAGAATAGTAATATCATCGTCGCGACGGAATTTAGACTTTAAAGCTGCCGCCAATATGGCCTCCTGATTTCTGCCTCCAATTCCAATATTTTTTGATCCATTCAATTTTACCGTTGTTTCGCCTCCTAAAATAAAAGCAAGTGGCTTGGAAGATTTTTTAATGTTACTAGCTAGATGTGCAAGCAAAGCTCCAAAATTTTTTGCTTCACCATCAAATGATGAACCCAAATTTACTGCTTGCAAACCGTGCTTTTTTAAATACATTTTGGCTTTTTGACATATGAGCACATTATCGCCAATTAAAATATTACTTACATTCTGAAAAAGTGGATCTCCCGGCTTTGGTGTATCATTAATGATTCCATGTATCCCTTTATTTATTACTTCTTGAACAGATGAATTTTCCATTTTTCTCCAGATACTATATTTTCTTAGAATAGATGCTGCATCCTTGAATGTCGAAATATCAGGTGTCGTAGGCCCAGAAGCAACGATATCAATTCTGTTTCCTATGACATCAGACAAAATTAGACATACTACTCGACAACGACTCTTTAGAAATCTTAATAATTGTCCTCCCTTGATCATTGACAGATGTTTTCGGACTACATTAATTTCATCGATAAAAGCACCAGCAGACATCATCGAGTTTATAATGCGCTGTTTTTGTCTGATTGTTATCCCGTTCGCGGGTAACGGCATTAGCGCAGAACCTCCACCCGACAACAAAACAAATACCAAGTCGGACTCTTTTGCTCTACTCAAAACATTAAGAATCTTTTTTGTTCCCATCAATCCTGCCTCATCAGAAATGGGATGGTTAGCTTCGGTAATGGACACCCTTTCCATTCTTGCCGGAGTATTATAGGGAACATTTATGGCTCCCGCTGAAATTCTTCCATTCAATAATTTGTAGAGTCCTTCTGCCATTCCTGCTGTAGCCTTTCCCGCACCGACAAGATAAATAGACTTAAAATTATTAAGATCTAGTTCTACAATTGGACCATACACATCGTTTAACAACAAATTTGAACCTTTTAGTTTCAAGGTTCTGTTGATAATAACGTGTGGATCTACATACTTCATTGAATATTCTATCGTTGAGAATGCAAGATTGAGAGATCCAAACCCCTCGTGTTCTCTTTCGCATATCGATCGGTTACGAATAATTCCCAAATTCGGGTATTTTATATATGAAATAAGATTATATATAAATAATCTCATACGAGCAGGGGCAATTTAACATCTGTATTTTAAGTGAGAAACTCCCACGGACGAAACGTATATGCCTCCTATGAAATATACTAAATCGCAATTTTTATGTAAGCTTTGTCAATTCTCTTCCTTAAACCATTCAAAAATTCAACAATAAGGAGTTAATATACTTATTTGATATGAGATAAAAGTTATCGGTTTCCTAAATGCATTTAATTATTCAATTTGTTCAATAGATAACGAATTTTTTCATTATAAAATAGGGCAAAAATATTAAAAACGAACATAACCAAAATATTATTCGTTCACTATTTTTGAAGAGAAAGTTAATCAGTCCATTAAGAATGATGATTTTCCCAGGGAAAAGAACCTATGGTGATTGAACTTCGACTAAAGGGAATGGCTGGTAAACGCGGATTAATGTTCGTTCCATATTACGGAACGTCCCGTGCATTCATTTCTAATTATAGGTCTTGGCAAGAATATTATGGAGAAGGCAGAATCGCTGAAATCGCAACCTCATTAATAAGTCATGAAACATTGCATTTAACATTAAACAAATTCTCTTTCACCACTTCGGCTAAACTTGATAACTTGTTTGGTAGGTCAAGCAAATGGGAAAATTATCCACATGGATTAGGAGATCTTGATGGTATTAAGGATAACCCTCCTACATCCTACAAAAGTGCAAGAAAAGTTGCTGCCAAAAAGAAAAAACACCTCAAAAGCAATACATAAATTATCTAGTCCCTTAAACCATTCACTCTGATGTTTACAATATACACTCCACTCGATGCAAATAATGTTTTGCCCGAAATCAAACGACGATTTAATTCTGTGATTTCTCAGAGAAATAATATTGTAGATCTCCAGGGTGAATTGCAAAGGATAGCAGACTCACATTTTTCACTTAAAAGATTCATAATCAAGAAACAGGAGTTAAATATTGCTGTTTCCAGTCTTTATAGATCAATTGAAAAGTTAGAGGATCTAGGAGTTGTGATAAAAAGTGTCGACGACGGACTCCTTGATTTTCCTTCGATGCGATTTGACGAGGAAGTTTGGCTATGTTGGAGGGCTGGTGAAACAGAAGTCAAATTTTGGCATGGAAAGAATGAAGGTTTTATGGAAAGAAAGCCACTGGTAAACAGAGGTTTTCCAAAGTCGCTGGAGGATAAACCGGATCTAAGTGATTTAAGATAGGCTCGAGAAACGTGAGAGAAATTATTCTAGAAGAAGAATTTGGTAGGGCCATTACAATTGTATGGCAAGGGTACAAGTTTTTGTTCTACAAGTTTGCTTAGCATCTGAAGGTTATAGTGTGGCAGAGGCGCAGTTTTATATCTATGTTATAGATTGAGCACGATATACAAAAGGCATTTTATGAGATTCGTATTCTTTGACCTTTTGTGGTCGTAGTACGATTGGTACATCATATCAACTCCAGACAAAGATAATCATAATTGCTTTGGTGATATCCACAAGCACCAGTTTTATCCCTACAGAAACGCATCTAACTTAATAAACAAAGGATAAAAACAATTATGCTTACTTTTGCATATTGTTAGTTTCTTTTAGTTTGGAAAGAGCACGCTTTACTTCTTGATAGTTGGGCTCAATTAGAGGGTTATCTGATATCCATTTATATTGAATTTTACCATTGCGATCAATTATGAAGATGGATCGTTTAGCTGCCTTATAACCTTCTAAAGGACCCAGGTTTTCCATCACAATACCGTATTTGTTTATCACTTCGCGCTTATAGTCACTTAACACCGGAAAGTTAAGGTGACGGTTCTCGGTGAATATTTTGTTGGCAAAAGGTCCATCTACCGAAGCACCTATTACCTGAGCACCATAGTTCTTTAGTTCGTCGAGTGAATCTCTGAAAGCACACATTTCTTTGGTGCACACTGGAGATTCAGCAGCTGGAAAGAATGCAAGCACTATTTCCTTCCCTCTATAATCACTCAATTTTTGCATTTTCATATCGATGTCTGGCAGCTGAAAATCAGGAGCTTCGTCACCGATATTTGGGACCATTGTAACTGAATTATTATACATATGTAAATAATAGGTACGAATTGAGAATATTAATGCTTACAATAACGGGAATGTGAAGGTACAGATTACTATAATTAATACTTATTGAGAGTATTAATATATCTGCTTTTACGTATCCATGCTAATAAAAATTCCTGATCTTTTATTTCTTTACACGTTTTCTATTTTTATGGTATAGTAGCGCATCATTTTAATATCTCTTTTCAACTCATTTCATCGAGTCGACGAAAGGAAATCACCTTAATACAACTAGACCCCCGGTTCTGTATCCTCCAGCATCAATTGCCACAAACTTGAATCCAAGTTCCTTAAGTTTGCAATCTATTATACCTAATTTATCAACGTTAAATAATTTAGTTAGCTCTTCTTTTCCCACTTCTATTCGTGCAATATCTCCATGGTCTCTCACCCTTACCTGCTTAATATTAAATGTCTTCATAACTATAATTTCTGATTTTTCAATTTTTCTAAGTTTTTCATATGTGACTGGAGTACCATGTGGAATCCTTGATGCGAGGCAGGCATTAGATGGCTTATCGTATACAGACAATCCAAAGTGTTGGGCAATTGCTCTTATGACAGATTTATCTATGCCCAATTCCATGAAAGGACTCCTCACGCCGTTTTCTTTTAACCCCCTGATTCCTGGCCTATACTCTTTCAAATCATCTAAATTGGTACCGTCGACAACGAGATTTGTTTTAAATTTATTTGCCTCAGTCACAAGTCTTAGACCCAATTCTTTTCTGCAATGATAACACCGTAGCTGGTCGTTCTTTATGAATTCAGAGCTTTCTAACTCATTGTACTTGATTACTTTATGTCTAATACCGATCTCCCTTGCTACTTTTCTTGCTGCGGACAACTCTTGATAGGAAAGTGTTTTGTAATTAGCGGTTACAGATAAAGCATTACTTCCAAATGCCCTTTTTGCAGCCAAAGCTAGAACAGCACTATCTACGCCGCCAGATAAAGCAACAACTGTCCTGTCACCATTCCTTAAAAACCAATCTATCAATCTTTTTAAATTTTCGGTAGGATGAACACCAATCAATACACGTCCCTACCTGGTCCCGATCTTTTGTAGAACGCCTGCATTAACAATTTCCATCGTTCTTTTCAAAGGGATGCCTAATCTTAAAGCTACGACTTTGATATCTTCAAATTCAGGCTTTATATTTACAATATCACCAACCGCATCCTTTGCAATCTTTACACGAATATTAAAATGGTTGTCAAGTATATTGATTGGAACTGTAATTATGCTTCTTGGAAGAATAAATCGCTTTATCTCTTGAACCCGTATGCCTGTTGATCCAGATTCTCTGAACAGCATCTCCATAATCTCATCTAGCTGACTTTGATCGATTATAACTCTGAGAAGATGCATTGGTCTATTTTTCTTTGACATGCCTGGAATTGCTGTCACATCTTTTGCACCAGCCTCTGTCAATAGCTCCATTAGATTTCCAATGATTTCGCCAGAAATGTCGTCTACGTTAGTTTCAATAACATAGACATTATCCGTATTTGTTTTTAAACTTAATGAAGAGTTGCCAATCACCAACCTCAACAGGTTTGGTATCTGTCTTAATTTTTTGTGGCCCACACCATAACCCATTCTCTCAGGAGAAAAACAAGGATAGTAGTTGATACTTTCTGATGCTAAATTGACTAGCATTGCCGCACCAGTTGGAGTAGTCAGTTCTCCTTCCCTCTGTCCGCCTATTAGGGTAAATGATTTGCCCTTGAAAATTTCAAGTATAACATTACTTGGGTTTGGTATAGTTCCATGTGAAAATTTCAAAATCCCACCTCCTACTGCGACCTTTGTCGAAAATATGCGACAGTTAAAAAGTCCAAGATCCTGCAAGGCAGTAGCGCAACCGACCAGATCTGCAAAGGTATCTATGCTCGAAGTTTCGTTTAAATGAACTTTGCTGATTTGTACACCATGAATAAATGCCTCGGATGCAATAATTGTCTTGAGTGACTCTAATACAAATGTCTTTGCACGTTGTTCTAGGTCTAAGGAATCACAGCATAGAGCAAGTGATCTATACATCTCTATTCCTCTACGATGGCTAGTACTATCCTTGTATTCCAATTGAAATCGTGTGGCACTGAAACCATGGGAAATAGTTTTGTAAAAATTTGCATCTATGATTTTACTTCCTTTTACAAAATTTTGGCAAGCAATAATTGCATTGATAACTTTATCTTTATTCGCTCCTGCATCTATTAGACTTGAGAGTAGCATATCGCCTGAGATACCAGTAATCTGGGAGTCAATTATCGCAATCCTTGTCATATATATTTATGAAAAAGGTTCTACAAGTGTCATTATAACATTTGCTTACTTTAAAATACCTGTTTAACATATATTGCAATAGTACGGATAATAACTCCATTTACAATAGTTTACAAAATCGAGTCTTTGCAAACTTATAAGTAATCGAACATTTTGACAATTTTGATGACCATCACTATCATAGGCGCTGGTAAAGTTGGTGCATATGCAGCATTAAACTGTGGCCTAAGAGAACTAGATGATGTATTATTGCTTGATATTGTCAAGGGACTTCCGCAAGGAGAAGCCATGGACATTAATCACCAATTAGCTGAAAGAGGATCTGACTGTATAATTCGAGGTTCGAATAATTACGAGGACATGAGGGCATCTGACATTGTTATAGTCGTTGCCGGAATGGGAAGAAAACCGGGAATGACAAGAATGGATCTCCTTAAGACGAACGCTGATATAGTAAAAAATGTCGCTTTAAAAATAGCAACCTATGCTAAAGAATCGAAGATAATTATTGTAACAAACCCACTTGATCCAATGACTTATCTAGCCTTGAAGATAACAGGTTTTATCAAAAATAATGTTATGGGAATGGGAGGAATGCTAGACTTGTCGAGGTTCAAAAACTTCATTCAGGATACTACAAAAGTATCTAGACAATCCATCCAAGCACTAGTGATTGGTGAACACGGTGAGAACATGTTACCGCTGATTAGATTCTCATCAGTAGGCGGCATTCCCCTTTCCCAAATTATTTCAAAAGAGCAGGCACAAGATATATTTGAACATACAAAAAAGGTGGCAGCTGAAGTTATCTCATTGAAAGGAGCGACCATATTCGCGCCGGGAAATGCTATCGCAACAATGGTAGAAGCTATTATTAAAAATAAAAGGTCAGTTATTCCTGTATCTACTCTATTAGAGGGTGAATATGGAACCAGCAATCTGTGCATAGGCGTGCCAGCTATAATAGGGTCCAATGGAGTGGAGAAAATTATTGAACTCGAACTTGATACCATTGAACAAAATATTTTTAATCAAGGAATAAATAGTCTAAGGGATGTGATTAATGCTTTGCCAATATAACTGACGGTTTCTTCTATTGTAATAACATTTGTGTTAAATCATGAATATAAGGACTATACTGGAGAAATACTCGCGTGGTCAGCTTACCATAGACGAAGTACAAAGACATATTTCTATTCATTCCATAGAGCGTATTGGGGCTAATCTAGCACAGCTTGATATAGATAGAGAAATTCGAAAGGAAGTGCCTGAAGTTATTTTTGCGATGGGAAAGGAAAACAGGGATCTTTTAAAAATTATCTCAGCTTCGGTAAGTAGAAATGGACAAGTCATAGTCAGCAAGGTTCAAAAAGGACTTCTACCTAAGCTTTGTAATTTATTGAGAAAACAGAAACTAGTCGTAGAAGTTGGGAATAAAAGCTCGACAATTCTGGTCACTCATAGATCCTTTTCAGATCACAAATTTGATGGCCCCTGTGGGAAAGTAGGCATTCTTGCAGCAGGGACCTCTGACATAGGTGTCGCAGAAGAGGCTCGACTGGTCGCAAAGGCTATGGGTTGCGACACAATTTTGAGTTATGATATAGGAATTGCTGGAATGCACAGACTGTTTCCTGCTATAGAAGAGATAATATCACGTAACGTTAATTCTATAGTTGTCGTTGCAGGCATGGAAGGGGCTCTAGCATCTGTAGTATCTTCAATAGTAAATCTTCCTGTCATTGGTGTGCCTACCTCTGTCGGCTATGGATTTGGTTCAGATGGAGTTGCTGCTCTTGCATCTATGCTTCAGAGCTGTACTTTTGGTCTAGCTGTAGTAAATATAGACAATGGTATCGGTGGCGGTGCCTTTGCGGCATTAATAGCCAATCAAATCGTACGAAAGGAAATGAGTGTTCCATCAAAATCTCGGAATCAAAAACTAAAGACGATTGCAGAAATGTTAGACGACAAGCGAAGGAAAAAAAGATATTAAAACGTTTATAAGTGCTTAGAACCGGTTGCCTGGTTGTATTTGGCAGGAATACATGGTGAATGTTAACTATGAATTATAATGCTATGCTCAGGCGGAACAGACAAAGGAAAACCAATTACAGAAAAAGAGAAGCATTACTAATCAGCAGGAGTCCTTTCATAACAGTCAGGATCAGCAACCAGAATGTTATCTGTCAAGTGTTGAAACCCAGCTCACTTGGAGATATTGTCATTTGTTCTGTTCACAGCAGTGAGCTAAGGAAGTATGGTTGGAAAGGTTCAATGAACAATTTACCTGCTTGCTATATTATCGGTTTTCTTTCAGGAAAAAAATCTATTGAAAAGGGAACCAATCACGCGATCCTATACACAGGTAAACATGCCTTTACATCACGAACAGCTGCAGCTTTGAAAGGTTTAATCGATGCTGGACTTGACGTCCCTGTCTCCAAGGATATTTTACCAACTGAGGAACGCATACGAGGAGGACATATTGCCGAATACGCAAAAATATTAAAAGAGGATCAAGAAAAATATAATACTCGGTTTTCATCACTTTTGAAAGATGGATTACAACCTCAAGATTATCCATCTCATTTTGAATCCACCCTAAACAGAATTTCAAATAATTTAATACAAAATATTTAAATTAATATAGGAGAGAAGAATGATGACAAAAATTAGACACATATATTATAAGACAAATAACTATGTAAGAGTGTGATAAACAAATGATAAAAATGAGAGATTATATAACAGGAGATAACGACATCTATTGAGCCGGTACTCTAGACAGCAGGAACATCACGTAGAATGGAAACCCCGTACCACCCTAGGTGATCAAGTAGCCAGCGGCAAAATCAACTCTATGGATCAGGTTTACGAAAATGGTATGAGAATCCAAGAAGCTGAAATCGTTAGACATTTACT
>DATDNG010000400.1:0-2292 GCA_036518375.1 Nitrososphaeraceae archaeon
AATCTTGGCTATCCTATTTTTCGGATAATGCGGGTAGGTCGATATAAGATACGAAGATACCAAAAGAGGTTAATCATACATAACCATTACCAAAAGTCAAATCTATTGTTTGATAAATGCAACAATAAATCCTAGCACAATGCCGTATATGATATGACCACCAAGGCTTGCAAGTGCTGGTAAATGACCCAAAGGATGATTCCAGAATGAAAACCCTGTTATTGGTTTGTGTATTGGTGCAAGAGTGAGAATCCACAGCACAATCCCATAGTATATTCCAAGTAAAGAAGATGAGAAAAGATTAGTAGAATGTACAAGAAATGAAATAATGTATGGAAAGGCTATTCCCGCTAAAGCGCCATTAAGAAAATGAAAGAAAAAGATTCCCTCAAAGTGATTTTCTCCTTTTCTTTTTGCATCTGGTAAGTGAACCAAATGTGATGTTATAACTTGATTTTCATGCCATTCAAAGACACCATGAAGACCCCACTTTTTCCATGATGGAATCTCAGTTAATGTCATAGCGGCAGTTGATATTATTCCTCCGATCACACCAACAATGGCAGGACATAATGATAACAACAATTTCTTAAATGCTATACCTGTTTTCTACTATAAGGATGTATTATTTTCTTTAGCTGATAGCTACTTTACAACTTCACTACCTACAGTGCCAGTCGCACCTGTGACCAAAATAGTTTCTGTCATTAGCAAACTGTGCACCAGTGTAATGTTTACACGCTTTGCTGATCTAATTTATTGCTGTCTGCTCGTGGCGGGTTGATATTATTATTATCATTTGTTGTATTAGTATTGGCTGTACTGTTTGAATTAGATTTGAAGGTATGACAGGGGTTATTATTTATGCACATAGTAGTGACACATGGTTGATTGTCAATACAGCTAGTTGACGTAATGTTTGAAGTTATATTCGATGAGGCTCGACCTTGATAGGCCTTTATAGATGGCATAGAATCTTGCTGCTGCATAAGTGCCATTGCTATCACTATTACCACTAATACGAATAATGATGATGTGCTGCCTATCATTGTAGCAATAGTTGATCCCATACTCGACTCGGTTCAGTATTATAAAATCAATTATTTCTGTCTTTCTAAATGTATATTTTAGGAAAAATTTTAGTATATTGTACCTTTCTATTTAGCAGGAACCTTGGTTATTTTGACAAAATAAAGATTACTGGTCTTTACTTAACTACCTCATAGAACTACATACCTGTCCACATGGGTTCTCGCTGTACAAGGTGGATAAATTATATCCAGTTTTACACATAATAACTACCGGTCACTTGTAGCCCAGATTCAAGAATAGCATAGCCTGTTGTTATTCACATTGTATAATAAGATCTTGACAATCAATATAATTTCTAATTCTGTCATTAAAATAAGCGATAAATAGTTTTGGCTTCTTGTTTCCTCATGCATATGAATTCTGAACTAGTATTAGTTATTGTGTTGTCTTTTGTTTTTCTTTTTCTTTTTGCGATCATCAGGAATTTTATATCCTTTGCCAAATTGGCTGATTTTTGATGCTATGATCTCCTCGGTTTCATCGTTAAGTTGTCTGACATTGATGGATACCTTCGATTTCGTTTCGACATTTTCTTCCATATAGTAATAGAAAATACGATATCCTTTAATTTAATTATGAGACAAAATCATGTGCTTTATTTATATATATCCGCAGAGTTTCGTCCATAAATCCCTGATCGACTGTAAAGGAAGGTATTGTGTCTTCTAGTAGACCTTAACTAATATTGCGTCGTGTTGCGCTCAGGTTAGACTACGCCACACCGCGCAGACTCATTTAGGCAATTCAAGGAAAACACCTGATGATACACTATAGCCTGAGGAATATCTTTCATAGCATCCAAGGACTTGAGTTTGAGAAGACGTAAAAGAGCAGCATAAAAAATTAGTTCATGATAACAAAAGTTCCTTGTCATGACTCACAAGGCGGACCTTATTATCATTATTATCTGTCTTTGCTTACGCTCTCTATATTGAGTATTTCGACCTATATCGTATCTCATTTCCTTACTTCTTTTGCTGACCTATGTACGTTACCTTGAAACAATTTTTGTCGACCGTCTTCAGCTGGTTTTTAATGATGACGTTGATTGACGAAGATACGTGGATGCCAGATACTAGTGTCATGCCACAGTACTTATGTAAGGTTAACGAAGTATTATCATGAGGAATTATAGCGGCCCTTCAAACAGATTTGTTGCTACCAACCCCAAGAACGGCCATGAGAGAGTTGTAGTTGATA
>DATDNG010000401.1:0-4022 GCA_036518375.1 Nitrososphaeraceae archaeon
ACAAAAGGTAGTTAGCAGAGTGCTTTCTTTTAATACAGTATCATAATCTCTAAGGAGCCTGTCCTTAGAACTATCTTCTTTATCCCACTCCACACATTATTGATATCGTTATAAGTATTTCAATTTTCATAATATGCTAATTGGTATAATATGCTTAATTCTAGAGATTATTATCTTGTACTTATTCAAATATAGTAGTGAATTTTGGAAATAGAATTGGATGGATACATTATCTGCCTAATGAACGACCAATGTCGGAATAAGCACCAGCTCCTCCACCTGCTGCTGCTGACTCTTCTATCAGCGATATCCACAAGAAAATAAACGTCAGGATTCTTCTCTCTGAGCACAGAACTAATGTATCAACAGTTATTTCAACTACCATAAGATGACCTTTGCAACATAAATGTCTATTACATTTGTCAAGGCAGTTTCTCCTGGCTCAAAACTAATGGTGGATTCAATAGTAATCCTGAGCGTATTCATATATTAATACACATTTGAGGGCATCTGTAATTTCGAGTATATGAATATCAAATACATAATTGTCACAATTAAAAATAATCAATAATAGAATAAAACCTATCCGTTATAAAATATACCATCACGTGATCTCACTATAGAATAGTTTGATCTATATGATCACATTCGATAAGGACTATAAGCAAAATATGAATAGAATACATAAGAGAGAATGAATCCCATTCGACTGTCTGACATTCAAAATAGGATATATGAAGGAAATTTTGAACGTTTATTTGCTCTTTGTGAAAAATGTTTATGGAGTGCAACTATATTCAAATCAAAAGCACAAAAGAGCACGATTATTTCGGGTATATGTCCCGCATGTTTCAATGAGGGCATCCTTCTAATTCCACTTGTATACATAAGGCTCTATAATAGAAGTACCAATCAAGCTGCTCCAAGAAAGAGAATACTTAATTAATTAAATATCTGCTTAGCATCACTCGATCTATTGATGTGACACTTATTGTAATATCAATTCGCAAGCTAAGGCTGAATCTCCCTTACACTCAAGTCTTTGACATCCATATCATCTATATTATCCCATCTGAATATTGCTATTGGACCTCCCCAAGTTATTATTGTAGTATCAGTTCCTCCACAATCATTCTGACCGCCCCCCCAATTTCCATCATCTGAATATTCAAGCACTTTATGCCATTGATTGCCATATGCGTTGATATTGTTTGTCCTATCATCTAACCATTGTTCCAGCTTCACCGATCCATTAGGTAAGTTATAGAACACTGCCTTTATACCAATCCATCTTCCTTCCAAATTATTTGTTGCATGTTTTAATTGAGGATCCTGAGAGTCTGATGTATATCCTAGTGTATGCATAAGATCTTTTTCAAACTTGACTCTTCCGGTTTCATACGTGTTTGAATGATATGTTGTAGCTTCACACTGGAGTGTCAAACCATTAATCTCTGTTTGTTCGTCTGTATTTCTCGCCCCACGTGCGAGAAATTCTATGTGAGCTGCACCATTTCTCGTGGAATCACTAAAACTGTTTACTTTAAGATATCCTGTCATTTCTACGTTCTTCCAGTCGTTGGGTGATTGCATGTATCCTTTTGCTGCCAAATCTTGTTGATTAAGAGTTGTGATTAATTGTGGATCATATCCTGATGAAGTTAATGCTCCATACCTAACTTCATTGCTTTCCACTTTCCAACTGCCATCATAGTCATTTCTTTGAATAAATGTTGTAGAAGGTCCTTCTCCTTTACCTGCTCTAGCATCATGATTAGGATCATCCATATTCATAAACCACTCTTCGCCTCCTTTCTTAGTTGGATATAATTCCCTTATTCCAAATCTGTCTACTGATACACCAGTAGTAATACTTGGACGCTGTGGCCTATTGTAGATATAGTAATAAATTTCGGTAGCAACAACAATAGTGATAATACCAATAATCATAATTATAAAGAGAGGTCTTGTTTTAATTTCCAAATCCATTCTTCACCTTTTTGATTCTCATTATCGTTATTGTGTTTTTTTGGACTTATTTCTCTTAACTTTATTGTCAATACTTTTTCAATATTTTGAACCTCACCCAAAATATTATACACAATTCAGAAATGATTTAAAAGATTATGAAAAGACTAGCGCTGCGTGGCCTATAGCATATATCAATCAAAAACTAACTCGCTGCTTCATATAGATACCCTCTACAAATATTTGTCTCTATATCTTGCCATATTACTGTCTTGATTGAGCATAACTAACTGCTGTTCCTTCTTCTTTCTTCTCAGTTGCTCAAGCATCAAGCCAGCAAGATTTCTAGTTCTTTCAAGATAATTGAATAATATAGTACAAGGTGACGTTGTTGTTAGCCCTTTCAGAAATTTCCTGATTGTTCTGAAGATTCTCTGTAATACCATATCCCGGATCTCTGAATACCCTTGTAATTGCTCTATGGTTGATTTTGAATCACTTCTAATTTCTATAGTAAGTTTCAGCTGCTGTTTTTGTTTTTGCTGCCGCATATTTTTGTTTTTCATGGAATTTGTAATCTTTCTAAAATGAAGACAATTGTCTGCTATTGCAAAATATATTGCTAACATCTCCATTCTCTGGACCCCAAACTTATCATTTTTTACAACAGGACGGAGCATCCTAATCCCACTTGTCATGGTATAGTGATTATACCATGCAATATATCCAGATGGCGAGCCATCCACATCTATCATGATGTTCGACAGATGCAATGCATATTGTATTTACTACTATAAGTCATTGTCCTATATAGAACAACGTCCAACACTTTGTGATCATGTTGGGATAGAATCTATGAACAGCTAAAGAGATCTATAAATAAAAGGCTACAAAATAGAATTGAAGTCCTATTCGTGTTCCTCTTTCTTGTTGGGTAATATTATAAAAGTAATCAGCACTAGCAAGAAATTAAAGACTTTTCGTGAATTTGATGGTGGTAGTGCTAGCAGCCGTGGCGGTGTCCATCATGGCAGTTAGTAGTAGCACCAGAGTTAGCAATAGAAGAGTTAATACCCTTGTCCTGTCATATCATCATCCTGACTGCCTTCTATTTTGAATATATAGATGTAGCAACAATTAAAATTATCATAAAGAATAAGGTTCATTTCAATAATATCCAGAATAAAGATAGCCACAACAGTCCAATCCCTGATTGCAAAATTCAAACATTCTGATAAGCAGCAAAAAGTAAGTCCATAGTTGGCATGATTAACCTTGGAAATCCAAGGATTTTTGTTACCTATGAGGAGAGATACTTTGCTCCTTATCTACTTTTATTATCCAAAAGTCTGCTTATAGATATTGTCGGATGTGATCACATAGACATTGGTATTCTATAGAAAGATCAGATATTGTTGATGTTCTATATTGGATAATCTTTTTCTTTGTTGGATGGCTATGAACCTTCATTTGATAGTTGAGACAAAAAACTGGTTGTTAAACGAGCATATGATTTATGAAGCACTAGCTGGAACTATTCTGTATATAGCACCTGCAGTATGTGACAAGACGTATAGATATCCAGGAATTTTTACAGCCTGCTTAATGATCTGATTGATGTTTTAGGCTGTAACTTGCTCCTATTAGCGATTACAACTCCAATGACGTAGCAGTTTGCTAAACATATTAAATACCATATTGCAACAACATAACTTCTTCTGGAAATGGTCTAGCTCTGTTACGTTCAAACATTCTATCACATTATTCTTAATCTGATTAAGCCTTAGCACTTATCTTCTTCATTTAGCACAGCCCAAAAATAGGAGGGTACAATTTGCTGATGATGATGACAATGAAGCACTAGCTGGAACTATTCTGTATATAGCACCTGCAGTATGTGACAAGACGTATAGATAACCATCTGGACCTACCTGCAAATCTGTAATAGCACCAAATCCAGCTGCAAACCATGGTATGAACGTTTCATCTGCATTGTTTGCTACTTTATCAGCAAGTCTACCAGTTAAGAGTAGGCCATCTCTTTGTTTGTTTAA
>DATDNG010000402.1:0-5224 GCA_036518375.1 Nitrososphaeraceae archaeon
ATTAACATCAACTTTGGTCATAGCTGGAAGTCCTACAGATGCTCAAGGACTCCTTAGAGATACGAAACAGGATTTTCTATCACATATTGTTGGTACAAGAAGCGGAAGAAAAACATATCCTGTGAGAGCTGCTTGCCTTGATATTGCTTTAAGTACTCTTCCCAATCCTAGCATACCAGTCGCGTTCGGAATAGATACTCCTTTGTTTCTTTCTGTCCACTCTGCTTCTGCAAAGCTTGCTCCGAAGGGCGGAGCGCTAATTCATGTAATGAAATATCTTGGGTCTATTCATGAACCAGATCCTAAAAACGACAGACAAGAGCTAGAAGCTTTCTTGGATCTAATCCAACCTGGCTGGAGGGATGTATTGGTTAGAGATAGATTTTTGCCAAGCACGGTAGTCTATAATGCAATAGTTAGTGCTGAACATGGAGGTATCCTCGGACGACCAGATACAAAAGTTCCAGGAATTGAAAATCTCTACATAATAGGGGATTGGATTGGACCAGAAGGTTTACTAGCTGATGCTAGCTTTGCAAGTGCCAAACGTGCTGCAGAGCAAATTTTGAAAGCAGAGCCAAAGCTTATTGTTTCATCAACAACACAAATGGAAACAAGAAAATTGCTATACAAATAATTTCAATTACTAAAAGATAGAAAAACGATTTCTGAACCTGTTCCTTATTCATTCTTCTTTTATGTAGATGTATAGACAGCAACAGTATAACTAAAACAAAAAGATCCTCATCATGACAGTCGAAAATCGTCTTCCTGCTCTATTGCTTGTTACATTGGAACCCTTATGTTAACAACTTGTCCAAGAGAAAAGAGGAAATTAAGCCATCCTGCATTAATCTCATATAGCTGGTCCATAGGTCTTGAAAGTGTATCTTAGATATTCTCTAAGGCTTTAATTGTAGCTACTTTTCTATGTTCAAAGGTTTGCTGTAATTGTTTGTATGCATAACCTTCAAATAACTTTCCTAATATGCCATACGGTAATTCAAATTCAATTTCATCTATTACTTGTGTTTGTTTTTCATCTACGTTACGAAACTTGTGTACGTGTCTCCATTTTTTGAATGGGCCATCTAGCATCTCATCTACATATTCATGTGGTTTGAGAAATGTAATCTTCGAGTGCCAGGTAATTCTTCTTTTTGCGATTATTTTACCATTACACCATATCTCCTGTCCTTGAACAATATTGGGACTTGTAACATAGGTGATCTTAAGATCTATCTGCTTCGGTGTTATTATTTCCAAATGCTTTACATCCGTATAAAAATGCCAAACCCTTTCTATAGGATTTTTAACAATAAATGAATGTCTGAAAATATGCAAATACTCACTTATCTTTTGAATAAGCACTATATAGTGCTATCATGCATCATGTATTCATTCAGTTGATTATATAGTTGGGTGATTACAATTAATGAGAAATTGTTTTGAAGAAGGGAATGATAAAGGAAGACATAAAGCAAGCAGATCCAGATAGATTGTTCCTCAAATCCTGCTTTTCAGAATTTCCTAAACACAGAAATAGTTGGAGGAAATCTTGAAACCCGAATAAAAATAATAATGATAAATTCCGATCAATTCTCAAAGACATGTCGCTTTTCTATCAGAATATACCAGAACTTGCGTAGTGACATTTATTAAATTGATGGGACTCCAAAAGATGGCAAACTTGATTTCTTGTACTGCTGCTTATGACAGACTTTAAGTATGCCAAGACCCATTATTACATATCCTATCATACATAGTATCAAAAGTCTTGGTACTAATTCCGATTTATCCATTATAGATACTCCCAATATCGATGTTCCAATCAGTGCACCGCCTACTATAAGGAGAGTTGTTATTACCTTTGCTATGTTTCTTTTTTGAGTTTCGATCCCAAAAGCCAGGAAGAATAAAAATATAGATGATATACCAAGATTAGATATACTAAAAGGTCTCTTTTCTACACTCGCAGGTAAGAATCCGTGTTTGTAAACTCGTTCTAGTGATCCATCTATAAGGTGGATTAGCAATAACGTCATTGCAGTTATAGCAAGTAATTTAGATACTCTCTGATTGGATGACTTTATTTCAATCTGCATCGATGTCAATTATAACACCACATTTTCTTATAGCCTGTTCCTCATACTAGCAACAGAATATAAAAGGAAAGTGGCTAATTCCAGTTTTGGAATCCAAAGATGGAATCCGCTCTTGGAATTTGTCTCCATGCTTATAATCATAGGGAGGTAAAAGTGAACTAATGAAAAAAATGAATGACAAAAAAATAACAGCAGGAACAACAAAAAAGGAACCTTCGACAACAGAAGCGACAAGTATTACGTCAGTGGTTGCATCTGCTGCTTCGATTCTTGGAATACAAAGCCAAACTCGGCAACAGAAGCTCGAAAGAAAAGGAATTGTGAATAAAAGGTTCTATCGTTACTATTTGGCAGGAACTATGATCGCAATGGCTGGAATTCTGCATTTAGTAGTTGCATCGCAGGTATTAGGCGGAGTGGATGGCATAATGCGTTCAGTATTGGCACCTGATTTATTGACCGCAGGCTTTAGTATAGCTAAATTGGGATTCTTCTTTTCAGTAACTGGAATAATGCAACTTTTTTGGTTAGTGCCAATGACAAAGAGATGGGGAAGAAAATGGTATTATATAGGGATAATTGGAACAATAGCACTAATCGCACTATACGCTGCAACCAAAGGTCCTAACCCAATTACCACAGGTGGAATTAATATACCAATATATGATATACCAACAGAGATATTGCAAATTGCCTATGTTGCAATGACAGCTATGATAATAATAGTAGAAAAGAAGCGAGGATCTGAATTAAAGCAAAACGAGTTACTAGGATAGATACATTTGATGTGATTGTATTTTTATGTTTCCTGTTCTCCAATACTTGCTTGTAAAGGATTGCTATATTTTCATTTTTTTCAGCAAGAAGTATTTGCATAGGCCTAATTCCATATCTTGCAACTTCTAACTACTGCCCATTGTCATAGTTCCCTATCTTCCAAATGACCTGCAATTTGCAAATAGTTCATCTGATGGTCGTCATTTAGATGATATATTAGTTGCGATAGATCTTTATTTGTTTGAGCGCAAAGGTCACAAACAAGCTTACCACTCCCATATTCTTCCATCTTTTTAACTGCGGACTCGTGTTTATACAATTTACTGACAATTGAATATGGATTATTTCCCCATTCAGGATGAGATGGTATTTCACCCGAGTTCGAGCCATACCAATTCACTCCAAAATAGTCCAAGATTACACCTACAGCACAAAGTTCCTTTCCAGATCTGCCGTGCAACCTTCCTATTATCTGTTTTTTACCTTTGCCATGGATTCTTAAAACCTGACTTGGTTTTAATAGATACAAGTCTGCTGCGTTTGTTTTACCCTCTTTAGGCATAACCGCTGATAAGCCCAAAGTGTTTTCTTTTGATATAGTTAAAGAACCTTCTACAATATTTTGAAATATCATCAATCTAGCATACTTGTATGCAAGTTTTAAGTATCGTATTTTATTTTTTCCCTCGATGTTTGCACTATCCATAATTTCCTTTAATGAATATGGTATTGATAATCCCTTGCAGACTAAATAGACTACAGCGGCAGCGACAGATGTTGCGGATCTCCCTTTTAATGAATGCTTGTCTTCAAAGTTTTGATAAGCTACAGCCACTTTTTGTCTTACTTTGTTCGATAGATACAATGAAGAGCATATGTCATTTACTTTAGATTGAGTCTTGGAAAGCTTTGTTGACGTAAAAACCATCTTTGAATTTTCTCTATGCTGGTTATGGAATATGTGTTCGTCTGCTTTCTGGTAATCAGCTGCTGCTGCTTGTACATTGCCTTTATACTCTATTGAATCAACAAAAGGTATCTTTGTTTTTAAACCATGATCATATACGGAAAAGCCATCGCTTTTATCATCATTCTCAAAGCTTCCTTCTAAAATTATGCATCCACAAGTTTGACAGACGTACTCTTCGTTAGCGGAGTTGTGAACAAGAATGTCGGACTTGCATTCGGGACAAATAGTGTAATAATCATTTGAATTTGGATTGATGGAGGTTTGGTTCTTTTCTTTAAATATCATGCTGCCAGGTTCATTACAGGTTGGATTATTATATTCAAGTTGACTCTGGTTTAGAAGACTTTCGGTAACTGCTGCGACCATGCACACAATGTTGGAATGCTCTTTAAATTGATTTTTGTCGAATTATATCATGTATTCCTATGAACTTCTTAGACTCTGTCCTCAAGGTCAATTTGATTACATACTAGTGTCACAAAATATCATCACAAAAGATGGGCTTTTGCAATCCTCTGCTGGTTAGCTTGGCTGATTGACGGCACCCCATCTGATGGAGGTTCAATGCAAACAGAGCCAGTATAACCAAAGTGATTAGCAGCATTTACCCGAATAAAGTATTTAGGATTTTTGGCAGCATTAAAAATGATTATAGTTCTCCGATCCGCAGCATGAAAGCAACATGCTTGGACTATCGAAACAGGTGGGGGCGAGAATGGCGACATATGCAATGGTTTGAAAGCGACAATTACTATTGCCCCTAACACCTAGACCGTGCAGCAAATGTATGGCAAGTTAGTATAACGATGGTGTTTTTAATAGGCTAATGCAAATTTGAATGTGAAGTACGATTAGTCATTTTTTATTGAATTATGTACCATACACTTTGTTACTCATTAATTCTTGTAGCTTCCTAGATTGCTCGATACCCTTTACTGGAAGATTATTAGCATCTAAAAGTCCAATTTGAGCTAGGAGTGATGCTTGGTCCCAATAAATATGCTCATGCGCTATTTTGTTTCCTATAAATTTCATTATTACCACATGCGGTAGCTCCACATATTTTCCTGTTGGTGCTATCCCTGGGATCAGATAATCAATTTCTCTGCTGTGAGTAAATTTTAAAACAAGCTCATCAACAACCTGATCTTTTCCTACAGTACGTGATATACGTTCAACTCTAGTATCCTCTGGCATCTTACCAACAAAGTGATTCTTGTAAAAGTTATACACGCTATCATATCCTATTCCACCTGTCATCATAGGGACATGATGTACATATGGTTCTCTAACCATTGTTTTCATAGTTGCATCTACATCACGGTCTTGAAATTCACACTTGATGTGTTTATCAAATACTGCTCCTAAACTA
>DATDNG010000403.1:0-7011 GCA_036518375.1 Nitrososphaeraceae archaeon
GATCGTCATTAGCTGAGTGGCACGAACTTTCATTATCTTTGAAAGGGCAATGACATTGTAAGATTTTACAACGTCCTGAAGATTCTGGTACATAATGCGTTTCTTTTTAGGATAATTTTTTTGGCGCCTGGATATTGTTACATCTGTTGTCATTCTTATCTGACAGCCCCTTTTTCCTTTAACACTGCTGTCTGCTGCAATGCTGCTGCTGGCTTACCCATGGTAAACTTTACAATTGCATTACGGATGTTTTTTTCTCCTTGTGGTAACTTTTTCTCTACAGTGGCAAGAATTGCGCTTGCGTTTGCCATCAATTCATCATCATCCATTTCTTCGTCGCCAATTTTGGCAGAAAGGTTGAGCTGGTTCTTTGCTCTGATACGTACGGAATTTTTGAGCCTAGCTGCAATTGATTCTACTGGTGCACCATATGGCAGTGGTGATGGCATTTTACCTTTGGGACCCAAGAATTGGCCCAATGACCGACCAACTGTAGACATCAGGGAGGTATCACAGAGGAAGAAGTTATAGGATCTTACTATTTTTCGTGCCTCTCTTTTATTAGTGCCTAATCTATCTAATTCAGATGGTTCAATTACTCTATCAACTCCCGCTCTATGTGCCCTCGTACCTAGGTCACCTGAAGCGACTATACATATGCTTGCCGCCTTTTTTGATTTGTGTGGTAATGAAACAACCTCATTAAGACTGAATCCTTTTTTTACCTCTATATCTTTTAGTACTAGCGTTAGTTCAACTGACTGCTGGAATTTACGCTTAGGAGAACTCATTCTAGCGCTTGTTATCAAAGGTTTGAGCTGGCTGTCGCTTAACATAATGTTTACACACCCTAGTGGAAAGCTATTTAAAATTGTTTAGCATCTTTATCAGTAGAACATTAGATCCCATGCCTCGATAAAAAGCGGGGGTTTGGCTTTGTATTACATTTTAAACAAAACTTTCGAAGTATGTTACAGTCGGCAATGTATCCAGTGGATTAGGTAGACAACATTAAACCTCTAATAAAGCTTGTCTTAAACTAGCGGGCCCGGTGGGCTTCGATCCCACGACTTCCGGCTCTCTCCGGCTGACTTAGAAGGCAGGCGCTCTGTCCATGCTGAGCTACGAGCCCGTATCAGTAGGTTTTTGTATACTAACATCCTCTAGTAGTACAAATTTCCTAGCATGGTAACCTGAAAAGCAAAACAGCCTTTATAAAATGTTTAGTCTACTCCCATATTGGACACGCAGAATTAGGTCATTTATTATTAGGTAAACATTGGATGCTAAAAATTTGTATTTGAGTTCAATTGTAGCGTATAATGATAATCATATGCTTATATAGCCAGGAAGCAAATTATGTAATCATAGTAGTTATGGATAACAATAATATCGTATTACAGATTAACGAGAGACAATCTTTTCAATGTCCTCCGACATTGAAAAGTCACCCTTTCGCGGTTGGCATAGCATTAATAATTACGGAATGCAAATATGGACTACGTCCGATCTCCTTGCTATTAGTCAAAAACTTCCGATTGCCAATATTCAAAAGAAAAATACGGTCAAATGGCTTATACAATATACCAGTCCAGATGAGGATTTTGAAAATTGTAGAACAAGACAGAGGTATTAAATATACATGATAAAAGGAACGTTATCGCATGGTGAAAAAACCCAAGACAAAAAAATTGACGATAAACAACTGGCAATGGATAAGATTTTGGAAGATTTTGGAGCGAGCTCACGTAAGCTCGACAAAGTGAGATCACTACTTCATTCGGCTGGAAATATAGAAGTCGGTGAAACTCCACATGAGGTAGTAGAGGAAAAGAAGACATATAATCTATTACACTATCGTCCAATGGTTAGCAAAGTAGCAAAAACACCGCTCCTAGTAATCTATGCATTGATCAATAAGTCATATATCCTGGATTTACAGCCGGACAAAAGTTGGATACATAATTTGTTGAGACAGGGTTTTGATATTTATCTCGTAGATTGGAAAGCACCTACAAATGTAGACAAGTATGATTCTCTCGATGATTATGTAAATTGTTATATAGATGACTGCGTAGACATGGTAAGAAAAAAGAATTCTGTCGACAAGGTAACTTTGCATGGTTATTGTATGGGTGCCACAATGTCTGTAATTTACACATCTCTGCATCAAGAAAAAATCAGGAACCTTGCCACTATAGCACCAGTAATTGATGCAGAAAAAGACACGACCGTACTCAGTAACTTTTCCAAGCATATGGATATTGATAAAATGGTTCATTCTATTGGTAACTTGCCTTCTGAGCAGCTCTATGCAGCCTATTCATCTCTCAAACCATTCAAGCAAGGAGTAAATAAGTACTTTAACTTGATTGAGAATATTGATAATGAACATTTTGTTCAGAATTTCCTCAGAATAGAGAAATGGCTTTATGATACGCCTTCTATTGCCGGCGAAACCATTAGGCAGTGGATTAAGGATATTTATCAAAAAAATCTTCTTATAAAGAATGAGATGAAAATAGGAAATGACATCATTGATTTGTCAAAAATAAAAATTCCGCTCCTTAATATAGTTGCTGAGGAAGATCATCTTGTGTCTCCAGATTGCAGTGCTCCATTAAATGAATCTGTGTGGAGCATTGATAAAAGACTGATGCGCTTTCATACCGGTCACGTAGGGCTTATTGCTAGCACATATTCACAGAATAATGTTCTACCTAAAGTAGGGCAATGGCTCAAAGCACGATCGCAATGACCAGAGATACCGCAGGTTAAGAATACGGCTCGAGTTATTTTGTTTCGGTACCTTTTCGCATTCTCTCAATAGGTATTAAGATAACTTGTACCAGGTCGCCTTCCTCAATTCTCAGAGCCTTTCTTTCAGCGTCGGGAATGGAAATTCTGCCTCCGCTTTGAACCGTTGTCTTAAACATTGCATTATAGTATGTCAACCCCTGGAGCATAGTGAAAAAGTTTTGGAAAGTCTCCTGTTGAATAGAGGAAAATTGTTTTATGAACTCGCTTTGAGCTTCACTTCCTTTTTCTATTGCTTTTTTAAAGGCGGATGTCCCTCCATCTTTTGTGTTTGTATTATTTCCCATCTAAAGGGGAGTTGTACTTTCATTTATTTAACATTAGTGTTAGTCTGATTACCATTTGTTATAGTAGAAATTTCAATATAATTTGGTTAAACACGGTTGGCTGTTCAACATACGGAGTATGACCACAGTCCTTTATTATTACAAGCTTACTTCCTAGTATTTTTTCATATTCTGCGGAGTATTGCAACGGTATCATATTATCACTGTCACCCCAAATCAATAACGTAGGAGCTAGTATTTTCGATAACCTCTCAGGAAGCTTTGGTCCATTTTTCATTCCTAATAATGTAGACATAAATGCATACTTTGCATTTGGCAATCTCATTCTATTTACAAAGTCTCTGACTGTTTTTTCAGTAACAATGCTTGGATCAAAAGCCATATCCATAAATGCCCTCAGTGCGTTTTCATAGGTTGGGTAGAGCGCAGCCATAATATATTGATCAAGTGTATTGGTTGAAGTTCGCATTATTCCTGCCGGAGCAGCCAAAACCAATTTTTCAACCCTCTTATTGAACCTAATAGCAAATTCTGTCGCTAGATATCCTCCAAGCGAAGAACCAACGATAATTGGGGCAAAAATATTCAGATTTCTAAGAAATCCCTCTAAGAAATCCATGAAAAAGTCTATTCTGTATTCCACTGTTGGCTTATCACTATATCCAAAACCAATAATATCAGGTATTACTACTCTGAAATATTTAGATAACTCTGGTGCAACCGGTAACCATCTTTCAGCTGAGGCACCGATGCCATGTAACAGGACAAGTGAGCTACGATCGTCTGATTTATCGCTCTCATACTCTAGGTATCTTATACTATAACCATCAACGTAAGTAATTCTTTGTAGTGCTATCAATTTAATTTATGCTATTTAGTTGTAGGGAATGTTGTTCTACTTATTATTGGATTCTGTGAATTTATCGGGTGAATATTTGAGAGAACTGAGAATGGCATAACTTTTATACTTGGATGGCTTTAATATATGCATTAAAGCACACAAGAGAATAGAAACAAAGCATATTTTGATCACCATTTTACAACATGAGATATTTCCAAGCCAAGAACTTTGTGGAACAATAAACATTCGCTATCCCGGCCGTTTTGATAGTGTAGTAATTAACTCACAAATAGAAAACTCAAGTGACATTTTCAATTTTACTTTTATAAATGGAAAAAAAATCAGCTGTTCTTATGCAAGACTGTCGATATGGAAAGATGACCTTGGAAATAAAAAGGATCTAGAATTTATTGCAATCACCAAGCATATTCCTCTAGGCGATTACTCCAACGCGAAATTCCGTGCAACAATTATTCAAGAACATAAAGAGATAGCAAGTGATATCGCATATATAAAAATATTGAAACAGATAAAAACATAGTTAGTACTCAACTATAAACAAATGTCAACGGGAGGATCCCGTTCGTTAGAATTTAGATGGTGAAATTTTTACCACAGCTTGCATCCATGGATGAGGTTCACAATGATAGTGATATTCGCCATCCTTTGTAAATGTAAACTCAAATGTTTTTCCTGGAGCAACCAAACCTATTTTAGCAATGGAGTTAAACGGACCATTAATTTGATCCTTGTAATCTGCATCAGATGTGACAGAATGGGCTACTGCATCAGTATTCTTCCATACAACCTTATTTGATAGTCCCAACGAGCCATCAGCTTCTTTTGGAGTAAAGTTTTTGGTCTGAGCAGGATTTGAGGATCCTGGTACTATTACAATATTAGTGGTCTTAGATGGGTTTAATACTTCTGCTGGAACCTGAGGTTTGGCATTTGCTTGAGGAACATATACAAACTGATAATATCCTACACTTACCGATACTGCTACTATGAAGGCGATAATGCTTATGCCCGCAGCATTGTTTTCCAAATATAACTCACCTTTTATATTCTTGATCTAATTTTGACATATAAAGTTATTTATCATTACCTAACGAGCACGGATATTGAGCCAGCTAGTCTGCTATTCTCCTGTCTCTTTCCTTGGTATTGGGTGTAGCCGTAGTGGCATTGTGGGTATCGCCTTTTGCTTCGTTTGCTCCTCTAGCTTGAGTCTTCTTGCTGCTAGATTCTGGATTAGGTGTAGTAGAACCAGAAGGTTGATTCCCAGCAGCCTTTTGCACTGGGGGAGGAGCCAGTGGCCTTTCTGTTGTAGAGGGTGCTGATGCAGCAGGTTTTGGAGGAAGGGGTGATGTTTTTGCGGCCGTTGGAGGGGTGAGGGGTTTTGAGGGTGGCGGAGGCGGCGCCTTTGCCATTGTTCTACCGTGTCTGTAAATGTGAAACATACCCGCAAATACTATCATTATAATACCAATGATAAACAATGAAAAGTTTTTCATTCCACTTAAGACAGCATAATATGCCATAATGTTTAGGTAAACCTGAAAGCCCAATAGTGCTATGAATATTATGTAAATCCATTTTTGAGAAAGATTTATTGAACTCTTGCCCGTTACCTTCTTTGGTTGGAGTTTTTTATTTGCTTCTGCATTCTTGGCGAGCTTGATCATCATATATGTAAATCCAAAAGAAAGCGGTACCAACAGGAGCATTACAAGGTAAAAGAAGATTGGGTCAATTACCAGTCTTTCTAGTAAAGCCTTTTTAATATCTGGGTCAATATAAAATCCCCAGTAAGTTGTAACCATAATTTGGGCAAGGCTCGTTATTCCTATTGCAGTAACTATTGGTCTATCCTTCCAAGAAAATTTCTTGTATCTATCGACAAAAGGTACTAATAGTAGCGCACCGATAAAAAGCCCAGGCCATGCAACGCCGGTTACAAATTTGTCAAACATTGTCCTAAGAAATGCGTAAAGTCCTGTTAGATACCACTCTGGCACCGTAATACCAGGCGGCGATGCTGGATCAAACTTCGTTCCCAGATCTACAGGAAATACACCACCCGTTAACATGATGGCACCTGAAATGGCCATGACCATAGGTACATCAAAAACAAGAAACCGCGGAAAGTGAACGACCATTAACCCCAACAAGAAAATTGGAAGGAAAAATACATGAAATGCATAGAACCTCAAAACAAAATCGTGAAATCCACCGCCAAAAAAGGCATCTCTCATCTGCGGACCAAGGATGGGTATAGAATTAGTCAACGAAGCTGCAATGGAAATAGCAAGCTCTGCACGTTCACTAAATATTATGTCGTATCCTGTAAATGCTTCAAGGATGGTAAGAACGCCCAAAAGAATCCCTGTAACCCAAAGAATTTCGTTCCTGATCTTATATCTGCCACTAAAGTATTGGTAATACATATGAAGAAGGGCAACCATTACCATTGCATTTGATGCGTGGTAATGTATATTACGTATGTGGAAACCATACGGAATCACATTGTTTATGTTCTGAACACTATTCCATGCCCTGTCTAACTCAGGTTCATAGAAAAGCATTAGCAATGCACCAGTAATCCCAAGAATAATAAATAAAATAAAAGTAATCATACCTAGGAAACCAAGCGGACTAACAAATCTACCTGGAAAAGTGAATTTTAATCCCATGAAGATGGTACGCTCTATTCCAGCGTATACCCATCTGAGAAAAAGTACTAGGCTGTTTTCACTCTTTAAGGAAACGACCAAATCCCACTACCCCATTCGCATCCGGACTAAAGTTAGGAGGCTTAATCCAAATATTTCCATCACCATCTGTCTCTAGATCTAACCTTGCAAGAACGTTCGATGGAGGTGCCTGCAATGATGCTGGACCAGCGAATGCTTTTCCTGTCATAGGATCATACATACTGCCATGACAAGGACATTCGCCTCTTTTCCTCCCAGGATCAGGCCAATATTTCCATAGACACCAGAGATGTAAGCAAACCATACTATACATGCGAAATGATGATACATCATTTTTCGTCCCTCCCAA
>DATDNG010000404.1:0-12603 GCA_036518375.1 Nitrososphaeraceae archaeon
ATGCTTCAGCTGCTTCAAACGACCTGCAAGAAGTAGCTACAGTCATAGCATTAAACTACCATATTGATCCAAATAAAGCAAACATACTCTATCAGCAGCTAGGTACAGACTATGAAACTAGAATAATAGCACCTACGATACAGGAGTCAGTTAAAGCAAGTGTTGCAAAATTCAATGCAGAGCAACTTATAACACAGAGAGCAATTGCAAAAAGTGTTATAGCCCATGCTATTAGTGATACACTTTCTGCAAGGGATATAACAGTTGAGACTGTATTTATAACTGATTTTCAATTCTCACCATCATTTGCCAGTCAGGTGGAATCAAAAGTAGTAGCATTTCAAAAGTATTTGACAGAACAGAACAACCTAAAGGCGATACAGGTTATTGCAAATCAGACGGTAGTTCAAGCGCAGGCACAAGCAAGAGCAAATGTAGCTAGGGCTACCGGTGAGTCACAGGCTATTGAGATAATCACTGGACAATTAAGGCAAAGTCCACAGTATCTTCAGTGGCAGGCTATCAACAGATGGAATGGGAAAATGCCGTATGCTCTTGGAGGTAGTGGAGCAGTTCCATTTTTCCAGCTACCAGTACAGCAATCACAACGACAACTAAATCAAACTATACCATAACCACAAAACCAAACTATACAACAACAGCCACTAATGAGTTTGCATTGATCTGATTGGGAGATAAAATAAATCAAAAAATATTTACTGAAAATAAATATGCCGATTAATAATTAATACATTTCGATTCTTCAAGGCTATATAACATGGTCAAAGATCCTGTTTATAATGTGATAGTCGACGAAAGAAGATAAAAGATATCACTGAAATTGGAGGATAAATATCACTTTGCTCTACTACATGCAAAAATCAGTTTAATAAAGATCCAATCAAATATGGATACCGAAGCAAAGCACTGCTGATTTTTTCTAACAAAAGAATTACTTTAATTGATTAAACCATAGTATTAACACATAATCGGTAATATGGGAAAGTATATCTTAGTTAAGACATTAATAGTTGTCGGATGTATACTTATAATAGCAGGAATATTATTTGTAGCACAAAGTAAATCGGAGGTAGGCCCGCAATCTTCATTTATGTACAACAATCCGCAATGGACAGTGAACGGATTTGCTATTTGTATAATAGGTTTAGTTGTATTAGTATGTGGTATAATAATTTACTATATCAAACAGGCGCAATAATAAAGACTGGAACGATTGTACACACTCATTACGTTTTACTAGATATATTACTATATTAGAAGGGAGAAGATAGGGTCGACAAAAAGCGCAAGATATGATCCCAGCAGCTTTATAATATATTAAAGTGATATTATTTCTTAGGAACGAACTTTGTAGGTCCACTTGTATTGGGAACTATTGGTATTAACTCAGCTGCCATTGCCTGTACTACTGCCATAACAAGGTGCTCTCCTATCTTAGGATGAAAATATACCTTTGATTAATTGATTCATTATAAAGTTGTTAAGCTGCAGTGCTTTATAGATAATATAATAATATGGTAGACGATAAAGACCTTTTTGCAAAACAAATACGACCTTGGATAGCTTAAGTATGCTTAAGAGAAGAAAATCCGATTCTATTTACACGAGCTTTTTGACATACATTATTATTATATTATTACTATGTGATATAGAGACCCAGATTCTGTCCATCTTCTAAAACATGATTTCTATGATCAGATACAGGGATACCATCGACAGTCAGCTTGATCGTCTTGCCATTAAGATCTATTCCCCAAATATTTAGAAATTCTCCCAATGTATAATTTCTGTTTACTGTAGATTCTACATGAAGGGTACCGCTATCATCATGAGTGTGCAACGGTGCCACCCCCTCTGCTCCATATTGATCTAGAGAATGATCTTTATGCAATGATGAATCTATTCCTATATTCTTTGGAACACTAATAGATTTACCATTAACTAGAACATTAAGTGATGGATGAAGATGAGCCACGAACAATTTTTCGCTATGGGTTGTTATAAAAGCGCCAGTTATTACAACCATAGCAATAAATGCTATTGTAACCGTTGCGCCTATTGAAAGTATTTTCAACAAAGTTCTCCTTGTTTTGCGACGGCTAACTGCAAAATAGCTTTTATCTCTCATTTTTTACACTATTTTTATTTGTCTTATTTGTCATTCCTGTTGCCTTTCGTGTATTTGGTATGTAATTAAAAGCGACTTACTCATCATATACTGCTGAACAAAATATAAGTGAACATGTTTTGTTGATCGTTCAAGATTCTTTCAAAGCTTACATCAATTGGTTTCACTTTATTTTTTACCATTACTTGTGTATTGTTATACTCTCTCTATAAATAATGCTCACCTGAAGGACTCTTCTTAAGTGAGGTCTATTTTGATTTATTGACGAAATACGGATACCTAATGCATATAATACTCGCTGAAGGTATTCGATCGGTCAAGTTCAGAGGTATCGAGCAAAATGAACTTGGAAGAAATAGGTTGATAGACTCCACCAGTGTAAATATATACAAGTAAATACTTGTCCTTGAAGTTGTAGCCAATATGCTCATTCCACAATTAGAGCTGGCAGGTATTCATTTACTACATTACATTTCTTGCTTTCAGCAGCTCTAGCTATGCTATTGAACTTGAACTTGACTTTCTTAATCCTATCAAACATATGTAGATGTACATATTAGTTTAGTACTGAATCTCCTGCTTTGCAGTTCGCTACTAACACAAATGCAATACTATGTTTTTAATTGTTTTGAGATCTTTATTTTCTATTAGATCGTAAATCGTTATCTGTCTTCTGAAGAGTTCAATATCTGTTTGTGAACAAGTTAAGAAAGGATTGGCGCCAGTGGCTCCTATTATCCTGCCATCATCACTTACTCCATTTCTATGAACGCATAGTAATGCTTGTCCTGCTATATGTCCTCTTGCCTCCTTGCCACATACAACTAAGTGACGCAGATTGGGATGCTTTAATGTAAAGTTGATCAATTTATCCAATCCCTTATTTTCCGAGAGCAATCTTCCGACGACTAAAATTCGATCAATTATTTCCACTGTATTGGCAATAGTCTGAAGTAAATCTATACTTGATAACGTGCAGATAGCAATGCTATTTCCTTCTCCTATATAATATTCGTGCTTTATAGGAATCAGAACTTCACATAACTTACCAGCCGCATTTCCAAACTTCTTTATAAGTTTCATTGCATCATACAATCCCCAATTAGCTGTCCAGATATATAGCCCGATAATATCCGATTGATGCAAGACAATAAATCTTTCGCCATTCAATCACGTATTCGACACATAGTATGTTGTAGTTTGTTGCGACAAATCTTTGATATATATAAAATCATGCTGTCTTTTTGCATACTATACTGATCAGTGAGTGAATCAAATATTATTCGCTCATAACCATAGGGTGGTTTATCGTTTCCGTCTTTCTGTGGTAGGCCAATGATATGATTAAAGCAGTAATTCCCATTTGTTTTAATGTCTTCTTGCTTGTGCTCTTCAATATTTCATGTCCAAAAAGGTTTATTGTGTGACACTTCAAGTGCTTTAGCTTCTTGCGTTGTCTCTAAAATAACTCTCTTAGATCCTTGAATGTCACTTGCATGTATTATTTACTAGATGTTAGCTTTAGCTTTTTGGCCTACAAAAAATTCTCCTTTAATCATATTATTGTATTAATTAGATTGGAGAAGTCTGGCTATTCAGTTTGGCCAACTTCTAATTGGTGATCTTGTCATTTTCTACATGAAATCGCATAAATGTCTTAAAATCTCCCCGTCGGTCTGAATGAAACTCAATCGTCAGTACTTCATCCTCCACTTTGTCAATTGATGCCAAATAAGATACCTAAGAACCAAAAAGCTCCCTTTTCACTCCATTCAGTAAAGTCATAAGGATTTCCATCATCTCCAAGTTGAGGCATATCAGAAAATAATTCATACCATTGTTTTTTATTCCTGTTATTGAGTGCTTCAATAGCTGATCTGACAATAGGGTTGTTAATTGCATGAAGGTCAAGATTATGTGCAGACAACTGTAACTACCTCACACTATCCATCATTATTATTGTTTAGTAGCCACAGAAGCTAATTCCTTGTTTATGAATTCCTGAAATGCGGGATCAAACCACTTCTCTACTTCTACGTTCTTTTTCCATATTTCATTTATAGTGCCGTGTCTAAAAGCACTTTTCATCCATCGCAACCATCCTGTCCATTCATTATCACTTACAACTCTTCTTTGTCGCATATGATAAACATGTGCAAAGGTATACAATATATGATAACTGTATGCAACGTCTGAAGACAAATCTCGTTCTACATTGTTAACAACCCTTATTAGTTCTGGCCTTTCAACTGCCATTTGTGTAAGCCCATGTATTCTTTCATCCATATCGTTAAGGATCTTGGTTTCTATGTCCACAGATAATGCCTGCATTTGCTTTCTTGAGAAATATAGAATTACAAACAGCGTAGCAATTATTCCAAGTGCCTCCGCCATACTGAAATATTCAGCTATACCAACTTCGGTCATACTTTTTCTATGTTATAAAAATAAGTAGATCTTCATAACGATATCGTATATTATATGTATGTGCTGTCATGTGAGAAATCCGCCATTGATGCCGTCTCCAATGATTCAAGAATACAATGAGTCATCGAATGAACTTGGAGAGTTGCTTCGCTGTATCAACGACCTGATCCAAATCTGGGTCCATTAGACCAAATATCACATGATTAACTCCCATATCCTGTAATCTTCCGAGATCACTGCCAATATCATCAATTGTTCCACTGAACAGAGACCTCTGTGCCCTCTTTTTTTCAGATTCTTTTACTTCAGGAAACACTGCGGTGATAATTTCTAGATGGTGTCTGTCTTTCTCTTTCAATGTCTTGATACCGTTTGTAATGTAATCTAAAGAACCTGATGCAGTTGGCAGCCACCCGTCTGCATATTTGGCAATCCTTGAAAATGTCTTCTGAGTGAACCCGCCCAGATGGATTGGGATACGCGGCTTTTGAATTGGCTTTGGACCTATTTTCGAAGCAGGTATATTATAATATCTTCCTTTGAATTCAACTACATCTTCAGTCCAGATCCGTGTCAATGCTTGGATAAACTCATCTGCCCTTGCTCCTCTATTCTCAAATGGAACATTAGAGGCCATATACTCGTCTTTTGACCAACCAATGCCAAGGCCACAAATACATCTTCCCTGCGATAAAACATCTAGGGTTGCAAATTGTTTTCCTAAAATAACAGGATTGTGAAATAACATATCTACAACACAAGTTCCTAATGCGATCTTGTCTGTTTTTGCCGCAACAAAAGTAAGTGTTTCTAGAGGATCAAGCGCATTTTGTAGAGCAGTTGGAAGATTACCATCAGGTGATCCGGGATATGGTGTTTGTGGATTAATAGGCCAGAGTAATCTCTCACCAACCCAAAGAGAATCGAGTTGTTCTTGCTCGGCCATCGTTGCCAGCTGAATGATATTTTCTTTTGTGGCCTGTGAGCCGAATTGTGGTAGGTATATGCCAGCCTTCATAACAATACCAAACATTAGGGGGATAAAACATTTTCACACCTTGATTCTCGTATACTATTGCAGCTTGTTCCAATCTATTCTTCTCCCTAGAAGAAACAGAAGCAACCTGTGCTGAGCAGCAGTCATAATCACGAGAGGTAAATTAGGAACGAAGCTTCATGTACTCACAGATCAAAGATAACTAATGGTACCGATGTATCCAAAGTAGCAGAACTTCTCTCGAAATCAACTGCTTTTTATGATGCAGACATGATAGCTGGAATCATAAATGCAATGTTATACCGTAGAAAAGAGCATTCAACTGTAGTAGTAGAAGTAACTGCGGACCAGGTCAGATATGTAATGAGTCAATTAAAAGTTGCAGGAATCTCTGCCATAATCTAGCGCAATGCTTTATTGTATTACCTCACTAAGATAGGATTTATGCATTATGGTTGATTTTGTGTCAATGTTTGATATATTGGCGAATTGTTCCCGTTCTACGCATTCATCAACCTATCATACCATTTCATCCAATCCAACCTAGGCCTGAGTATCGGCTATCGTATAATTGTTGAAATGCATACAGGAAATCATTCAATTCCCTCATCATGGATTGCAGCTGAAGCATGACCGATTATATTATTTTGAGTCTCATCGATCTCTGCATCAGGAATACCTTCTAAATCTTCTATTTCCTCCTCACTCACAGATGATGTGTCGTCTTGAATATTCTGGTATGTATCTCTGTCTTACATGCTCTTCTATTTGTTAGAACAATCGATGATTAGTCATAACAATTACTGACTAACCTGTTTATATTTTTGTCTTTTGTCTAAAGGTGATTGAAAACCAAAAGCCGATACGTTGTCCTATCTATCTTGGTTTTAATACCGGCCATAGTTAACTTATCAGTTCCTATTTACAATAGAAAGTTACCCGAACTTTTTGGAATGCCATTCTTTTACTGGTTTCAAACAGTGTGGCTTGCCCTTTGCTCTGGATTCTATATAGGATTTGCACATTTGATGGATGGAAGAGAAAAGAAAGAGGAGCAGACTCTAAATAAATGACAACAACAACGACTATTATTGGACTTGACTCCACTGTTCCATTTGTTGGTCTTTTTATTTTGTTTATAGTACTTGGATTTTATGGAAAATATTGGCGCAGAGGTGATCTAAATAATGTGCATGAATGGGCTTTGGCAGGAAGAAAGCTTGGTACCGCACTTGTTTTTTTCTTAATTGGAGCAGATATTTATACTGCTTATAGCTTTGTGGCTATTCCTTCAGGGGTATTTGCAAAAGGCTCTCTTTACTTTTTTGCAATTCCCTATGTTGCATTGACATTTGGAGTGGCACTTGTTACCATGCCAAGGCTTTGGTCTTTATCAAAACAGAAGGGGTACATTACCGCTTCTGATTTTATAAAAGACAGGTTTGATAGTACAACCTTAGGTATTCTAATTGCAATAACAGGAATTGTATCTTTGCTACCATACATTGCATTACAGATAGTAGGAATGCAATCAGTTCTTACAGTAATGCTTTCAGGTACAAGTAACCCTCAAACGGTTGAGGAAATATCACTTCTGATTGCATTTGTAATATTAGCTGCCTTTACATACACTAGTGGACTACGTGGAGCAACTCTTACTGCTGTCTTTAAGGATATATTAATCTGGATAACTGTTATTGCTCTGATAGTTATAGTCCCATTGAGCATTAGTGGTGGCTTTGGTACTGCCTTCAAGGATGTAAAACCGACTTATGTTACCTTGCCTAACTCGCTTCTTGCAGGATATTCAACATTGGTATTGGGTAGCGCTCTTGCACTCTATCTTTATCCTCACGCCATAAATGGTGTATTAAGCTCGGAAAGTGTACATAAGCTTAGAATGAGTACTGCTCTGCTACCACTTTATGGAGTAGGGCTTGCCATTATGGCACTTATGGGGATTCTCGTATATGCTGTTCCCTCTGCCATGAATTTTCTTTCACATTTTCCTGAAAGCTCGCGTGGTATACTTGTTGTTCCTTCATTGATTTTATATACAATGCCAAGATGGCTTTCAGGAATAGCTCTTCTTGGCATATTCATAGGCGGTCTAGTACCAGCAGCAATTATGGCAATGTCACAGGCAAGCCTACTTACAAGGAACATCATAAAGGAGATCAAACCAAATATGTCTGCAAATTCCGAGATCAGAATAACAAAGATATCATCAACTATTTTCAAGTTTATTGCACTTGGTTTTGTATTTACTATACCAGCTACTTATGCAATATCACTACAACTTTTAGGAGGCATACTAATTGTACAAATTCTACCCGCAGTATTCTTTGGTCTTTATATCAAATCATTAAGAAAAGAACCACTCATTGCAGGCTTGCTTGTTGGAATATTTTCAGGAATTTTAATGGTCGAGTATACAAACCACTTTGGAGTACTTACATCATCGCTATTCAATACAACTATTTTTGGTCCATTATATATTGCGGTGATTGCACTTGTATTTAATCTGATAATATCACTTGGAGGAAGTGCCATTATGAATAGAAAAGAACGGTTAGCAGTAATTCAAAATAAAAAATAGTACCAATACATATGTCTATAAGGTGCACAATATCATACCACACACCGGAGATAAAGGATGGACTATAATGGCTAACTCTGCATACTATGATAGATTCGCTTATTCTTTGACATCACTTGAAGTTAAGTGGTTCATCAGGTGACAGTGCAACAAATAATAAATATATCGCTCAAAGCCAAAAAGGACCCAAAAGAAAATGAATATTAAACGAACCGGCTCCCAGCCTTCAACTAAAGGCTTGACTGATTATTTCACCGGCAGCGTGAGAATTGATCCCCTGTTCCAAGCAAACAATCCAGCGCGGGCAGTCGGCGCCAGTGTCACATTTGAGCCTGGATCCCGTACTGCGTGGCATACCCATCCGCTAGGTCAGATCCTGATCGTGACAACTGGTTGCGGTTTAGCACAACGCTGGGATGGCCCTGTTGAGGAAATTCATCCAGGTGATGTGGTTTGGATTCCGCCTGGTGAAAAGCATTGGCATGGTGCCACAACTACCACTGCCATGACCCATATCGCCATTCAGGAACAGCTCGATGGCAAGACGGTCAACTGGATGGAGAAGGTCAGCGATGAACAATACCAAGGGAGTAGTCGATAACAGCTATTCGAGAAAACAGCAGAATTAAGGGCACATACAGCTCTGCTCAAGGTCCGTCATCGTAGAGTATGGGAAACTAGCTAGATCAACTTGCTAATGTCTAGATGAATGCATTGTCCAAGGTTAATAAAATCTAAGTGTTTGAAAAGATTAAACAAACAACAGCTGGCAACAACTGGTGGCAGGCATCTTTGGATAAAATATCTTTATATCATATCGTACTGATTCTGTCATGACAACAACGCAATTTAGGTCTGAAGCACGTAGTCAGTATAAAGCGAAGGCTTATGGTGCTGCGAATGCTAAATCGCCACTTGCTCCCATTACGATCTCGCGGCGCGATCCAGAAGAACATGATGTTCAGATTGAAATTCTTTTCTGCGGTATCTGCCACTCTGACCTCCACACAGTCCGTAGCGAATGGAGCGCGGCGCCTACTGTCTATCCATGTATTCCCGGACATGAGATCGTCGGTCGTGTCATTAAGGTCGGCTCTGCAGTCACCAAGTTCAAGTCCGGCGATATCGCAGCGGTAGGCTGCATGGTTGACTCTGATGGTGACTGCGAGGAGTGTCAGGCTGGCCTTGAGCAGTATTGTCCGCATATGACCCTCACCTACAACTCTCCAGATGTGCACCTTGGAGGCGTAACCTATGGCGGCTATTCCAACAGTATTGTAGTCAAAGATCATTTTGTCCTACGCGTACCTTCCAACCTAAATCTCGCTGGAGCTGCACCTCTTTTGTGTGCTGGAATTACAACCTACTCGCCTATGCGACATTGGGGTGTTACCAAAGGTAAGAAGGTCGGTGTGGTGGGTCTTGGTGGGCTAGGTCATATGGCGATAAAGTTTGCTCATGCGTTTGGAGCACATGTAGTAGTCTTTACTACTTCGCCTAACAAAAAAGAAGACGCGCTACGCCTCGGTGCAGATGAAGTGGTCATTTCGCGAAATACCGATGAGATGAGCAAGCATAAAGGCAGCTTCGACTTCATTCTCGACACAGTCTCAGCCGAGCACAATATTAATTCATACCTACGATTACTCCGCCGCGATGGCAACATGACCCTAGTTGGCGCACCAGACAAACCTCACGCCGTAGCGGCCTTTAGCCTTATACTCAAGCGTCGCAGCCTCTCTGGCTCTAACATCGGAGGTATTGTCGAAACGCAAGAAATGCTTGACTTTTGCGGCAAAAATAACATCACTGCAGACGTAGAAGTCATCCCAATACAGAAGGTCAATGAGGCTTACGAGAGACTGTTCCGTGCGGATGTAAAGTATCGCTTCTCTATTGATATGGCTTCTCTCAAATCACAGTAACATGACATGGCTGTTTGTTTCTAGCCTTCTCCTTTTTTATTATATTCAAAGTTAAGTGGTCACCATCTGATACAGGCAGTTCTCAACAAGATTTGTCAAGATTGATGCTTTTTCTTCTTCCCCTTTCTTCTTTGAGCCTTTTTCAGATGACTGGATAGCTTTATCCTGTAACAAATATTGCTATCTTAAGCTATTTATGTTCATGATTATCTTCTAAGAAGGTAATTAATGCTCTGTTAAACTCACTAGGATACTGATACATTAGCCCGTGTCCTGCATCTCTTATCTGAACAACCCATGAACCAGGGATTCTTCTTGCTAGCATTAATGAATCTTGCAGCGGAGCATCATCTGTTCCGACTATGACCAAAGTGGGTTGAGTAATATTTGAGATAGCGTTACAAGTACCTGTCCAGTTTGCAACTGCTTTTAGTTGTTGTTGTATTGCCTGAGCAGATACCGATTCCTTAGGAAATGGAAGGTAGTTTAGGTAATCGGGATTTGCTCTGAACCATTTAGTTGGAAATAAGAAAGGTATTTGTTTCTCTGCTCGTTGTTGATAGGACATCGAAGCGTTGGTAACGATCTGTATTATTTTAGGACTCGTTGGGGTAGCACTTTGGCCGCCACAGCCTGAGGCATATAAAATAAGATTGCTAACCTTGTCTGGATTTGCCAATGTCAATTCCTGAGCGATATATGAACCCAAAGACCAACCTAAAACATCTGCTTTTTGTATTTTTAAAGCATCAAGCAAGCCAGCAGTATCTTTTGCAAATTGGCTGATTGAGAATTGCTTTGTCCCAGCAGTTGTATTTCCCGTTCCTCGATTATCAAAGATAGTTACATAATAGTTTGATGAAGTTAGCTGCTCTAACAAAAGGGGACTCCATGTATCCATAGTGGCACCAAGTCCTGTAATTAAAATAATTGGTTTGGCATTACTTTTACCCAGTTGTTTATATGCTATATCTATATCACCTACTGTAACTTTTTGGGATGGTATCTTGTTTATCATAGCGACTTTGGATTGAAAAGGAGAAGAAGGAGAAGCAAAAGCCAATGTTGGCATCAAGACAGCGCCTAATAAAATTCCTAAAAGTAAAACTAAAATCGCTTTTTCCATCTCTTCCTACTCACCTTACCAGGTTTTTATATGTGTTCAATAGCTCAGGACTCCCATCATAACAACAATAACACATTATCACATAGTAACAACCTTGAGACGACGGGACGAAAATACCCTCTGGGAGCACCAGGTTATCAGGAAACATAACGCCTCATGAATTGATGGAGCAAGATACAAGTACAGATCTAGCAGCGGGTCAACCACAAAATAGCAATCTTATTCCCCAATGAGCGAAAGATCGTCCTATGCCTTCCAAACTATCGACATAGGCAAGAGCAGCTTTCATTACCACTAGAAAGAAAAATACAAATGCTACAGCAGAACAGCAAGAAGAAGAAATGGAAAGACTATTGAAGAAAAATAATAAAGAATAAAGCATTATAGTCTTTACATCCGTAATCTATAGTCTAGTGATCGTGTGTTAGCAGAAAATGATATTATCCCGATATCATATTGTGGGTAATGGAGGATGTTAGCTTACAAATGCTACTGTAGTAGATGATGATGCTATTAGGTTTGTATCAGATAGGACAAAGGAGAATCTAAAATCATCTTCAAATAAAGAAGGTGATAAAGAAGAATCAAACGTGTTTGATTATGATGAAGATAAAGATCAGCTAGAGGAAGAGCAAGAAGAGGAAACTGGAGAAATAATAACAACAAACCAAGTTTTCTGAATACTAGTGAACTTGATGTTTTTAGTAGGTAAGGAACTTCAATTTATGAACTAGGACAACAAGTTTAAATAAAAAGATCATAAACAAAGCGATAGATACATGCCTAAATTTCTTGATGTTCATCCTTTGAAAGGACTAGATGAAGAAACGCTAAGAAAGTTACAAAGTGCTCCAGTAGATGAATTTGAAGTTAAAGCTGTTAACTTAATGTATAACCAAGAAGAAGACAAGTTTTATTGTCTTCTTGAAGCACCAAATAAACAAGCAATAAAAGATCATCATAATAAATATGGTTTTAAGTGTGAATGGATTACAGAAGTAAAAACAACTGCATAATTTGACATAAGAGATCATCAAAAAGCCGCAAGTATTTCCTACCTTTTCTTAATCTCTTTAGTAACAGCAACAACAAAGAAGAAGTAGAAGAACCTAAGTACAACGAAGAGGAAGACCATCTAGAGGAAGTTGGTGAAGTAGTATTAACTACAAACGGAGTTTTTAGGGTTTAGATATGAATCAGAAATGATTTTACTTAGTAGTAGAATTAGCCGAGGAGGAGGAATAGAACTAGGGCATAACACTAGAAGTACGTGTAAACCCAGAATGAGCTTCAAGCCATGCGTAAAGATGAGCTAATATATACTCTCGGATCGGCTCTGGCACAGCCATAGTTTGGAAAACATTTGAAGGATAGAAATTA
>DATDNG010000405.1:0-2996 GCA_036518375.1 Nitrososphaeraceae archaeon
ATGATAAATTACAGGTAGTATGAACATGGCTGTTGCTACTGTTACCGCATAAAGTGCTGTCAAGAGGATTGCGTCGTCAAATAATCTAAAGTATGAAGGAGGATTTACTGCTATGTTTAGAAGAAAGCCGAAAAATATCGAAGAACCTGAGGCCAATATTTGAGGCCAACGAAAAGAAACACCAACTCTATCGTAATGTTCAGTAGAAGAACGCATTATTGGATCATCATCTGAATTAGATGACATTTGAAAATACTATAATTCGACCTTCAGTATATAAAGCGTATCCATATTATGCATATATTTCAGGAAGGCATGTCATGACCAGCACAATTATTTACCTACGCCAAGTCCAAATCTTAAATAAAAAATTGCCCCTTTCATCCTTAAATATAAACGTCAGCTAAATACGAAGTCGTTTGCACGACACGAGATCAAAGAAAATGAGTTACAACACTAGTTTTCTTTACCAATTTTTGCTATGATGTAATTTACCTGTACTCCAATAATATCTGGTTTGTAATAATTATCCTTCTTGTCTATTCACGTATATGTCTTATAAATCGAAACAGAACAAAGATAAATGGCAAGGATGGTAAGCTATAGGCAAGCTGAACTGGGATCTTTGAATTCAAGACTAATCCCAGAATCAAGTACAAAGATACCATTACGCAAATAATGCCTATCGAAATATATTGCTTAGTTTTAGAAAGAAATCTCTTAACATCAAGCTGACGGTAACTACTTGCATGATAAATTATAGGTAGTATGAACATGGCTGTTGCTACTGTTACCGCATAAAGTGCTGTCAAGAGGATCGCGTCGTCAAATAATCTAAAGTATGAAGGAGGATTTACTGCTATGTTTAGAAGAAAGCCGAAAAAAATAGTGCATGCTGTGGCTAGAATTATAACCCAATCTAGATCTGCACCAACAATATCATAATGCTCAGAAGAATAAGGTGTTGTATGATTATTATCGCCCGATCCAGATGGCATTCCAAAATATGTTCATTACGCACTATATAAAGGAAGACCTATTCTGATCACACCTGTACGTCCAAAAAGAAAAAACAAATATTTAGAATGATCACATCAGAAGGATTGACTATGCTTCCCAATTATTTATTTGTATATAAAATTCGTTTAGATCATCTGTCTATTATAGATCTACTTTTCCAATATCTTTTCTTTTCCTTCTTTAATTAAATTGTATCGAATAAGTATCCTTCTATTTATTCCTATTAACAAGCCTAGAGAGATCATTAACAGCAAATCAAATACTATGGTTGCAAGTACTGCTGTTGAGGTATCAACGTATATTATTCCCTGTCGACTTGACGTAAACAAACTTCCAATAAACAAAACTGATATTATAAGACGTGATGCAGTTCCTATCACATAGGCAAGATGAATGTGTGTTCCACCCTTTACATAAATAGAACCAGATTTTGATTCCTTCCAGAATGATATAAGTCGATTGGAATGTAAATATGAGTAGTGTTGTAAACCTAAAAACAAAATTAGATAAGGGACAAGATATAAAATTGGAACGCCAACATTATAAAACGAATCGAAGACAACAATAGAACCTAATGCTAAAAAGAAGATAGACTCTGCTATAATTTTTGGCTTGGTTATTTTTCTTCCATTTTTAGTCCATTTGAGTCTAGTAACAATTACAATTACAATTACTATTGCATACAGCATTAACCTGCCATATGGTGGTATCGACATTTGCACATAAGATAAATGGAATTTTGTATGATCAATATTGTCAAACGTAAAAGCAAGTGTGGTAGCAGTTTGTATTACGAAGAATGTAATGAAAATTATGATTATTATTGGTAGTACTAGTATTGGCTTTGAACCTTGCGTATAGACACTATTTATTATTATTATTAATATTCTATTATACCACATACTCTCAAGACTATTACCGTCAAATTTAGATTTTCTGCTTATTATAGTGGGGTACCACCAGTCATAGCTACCTTGAAAATTTGTAGACTTATGATTGTATTTTTCATCTATATCAAAGGCGGAGAAATCCGTGGATTTGCTAAACAACAACACCTAAGCAATGAACTATCGCCCATACAAGGCAGTTGCCGTTCACTCTCCCTTGAACACTTTCTGTCATAATATGTGGTATTATATTAACCGCCAGGACAGTTTCCTTTGAGAAGTCGCTAGATCGGAGTTTGAGTCTGTTAGTCCTGGGGTTACTGATTATGTTGTGGTCTGGCATAATAAATATCTGAAAGCTGGTATTACTACTTTAGTAAATATGCCTTATGAAAAATCATAAAAAATGCATTTACAATGTTATGTTGCATTTTCTATGGAATTTATGGGATGTTTTACTTGCCCATAAGATGACGATGTCTTTTGCCACTCAGGATAAGTGTTAGGAAGAACTTCCTTAGCTATTCCTGCTGCTAATGTCAAGAATCCCTTATAATTTCCATCAGTTCATAACCTCTCTCTGCCTGTTGGTACTTTGCCTCAGATACTGATCTTTCATTTTGAAGATAACAAGATAAAGGAAGGATGGGTCGTAGTCGATGCGCTCACTGCAATACAACAGCTTGGTGCTGTTAAAGCAACATCTTCTAAGGCAGACTAGAAAAACATTATTGTGTCTGTCTATCCATTGCATAAACATTTCTATCTGTCATAGACAAGGTAAAGGTTAAAGAAAAATTTGGAGATGGAGGCATCGGCTTTTCTATCCGCAGCTGGTATATTTATTGCCACAATGCTGAGTAATTGGTGGATTAAAGTTCGGTAGGTGTTGGGTAACTGTTGTATTAGCTAAAGGGTTACCTGGTGCTCCGGTTGGTGCAGTAAAGTTCATGGGGTTTTGGGTACCTGTTGTATTAGTTGGTAATGTACCTGGTGCTCCGCACGCAGGTACGCACCCCTTCGGATTAGCTGCTGGTGGTGTTGACTGTGCCTTGACTATATGCTGTTGTACTGCCAGAAAATTGGATG
>DATDNG010000406.1:0-2540 GCA_036518375.1 Nitrososphaeraceae archaeon
ATAATGAAAGTAAGATCCTTCGATATTTTCCTTTCACAATTAAGTGCTTACATCTCTACTTTGCAACGAAGTTTGATTGCTTCTTATAGAGTCATATTGAGTCATTACATACTGGTATGTGATTAAGAAAATTTGGTCTACTTATATTGTTAGTCATTGAAAAGAGCGAGTAAAAATTTGTCATTTTAGTTGTCCTCTTAAGTTTAGAGCTCTTATGTAATTATAGCATAGACATAATGCATAATACTTAACATAATTAACCTACTCCTGCAGGGAGCTGATAACCTTCCTGGCTGTGGTCCATTCTCTTATGGGAATTCAACGTTTCCATACTATCAAATACTCTGCCACATATACTACACAGATATTCCTTAGGAGCAGTAGAACGTTTAGGATTTGGAGCCAAGGTCATTCAGATAATAATAACCATTATCTTTGATATATATGAGAAGAGGTAACGCTGCAATATCCATTCGATTATTTTGCTATTAAATCAATGGTAATACAATCGCTTGAAAAGATTGTATTCACTGTCTACCATTCTCGTAATGATAAAACTTGAGTGCTACACCTACTTGAAGGCTCCAGCATAATCCTTTGCAAATTGACTGAATCTTATAGGTTTGTTACCTGTGACTTGCTCTACTGCAGGAGATATTTCTGATGCGTAGCCTGCTCTTGTAATTCCAAACAATTCAATCATGGAGTTGATGGTCCAATCATCTGCACCCATATCTTTCATTCCTTTACGAGCATCTTCATCTGATATATTTACATAATTTACTTTTTTTCCTATTTCCTTAGAAAGTATCTCTGCTGCTTGTCCATATGAAAGTGCTTCACCTCCAGTAATGTCATATGCCTTTCGTATATGGTTAGCTGTGCCATTCTTGCTGCTGCCGCCACCACTGAGAGCTTGTACTGCTACTGCAGCAATATCACGAACATCAACAAAACTAGCCTTGGCATCTCCAGCTGGTACATAAAAAGCTCCCTGAGTCTTTATAAAATTACTATAGAAAGTAACAAAGTTTTGCATAAAGAAGTTTGGTCTCAAAAATGTAAACGGTATTCCAGATTCTTCTATTACCTTCTCAGCTTGTCTGTGCAAACGACTAGGTGTGATCGCTGGTTCGGCATCAGCTCCTAGTACAGACTGTTTTACAATATACTTGACTCCAGTATTCTTTGCTTCATTTACTAAATTTGATGTCAGGTCTACCATGTTAGACTGAAATGGAGTAAGTAAGAAGAGTTTGTCTATACCTCTTAAAGCTGAAGATAAAGTATCTGGCTTGTTATAGTCAAGCTGTACCGATTGCACTCCCAAATTCCTAAATGTATCGTCATTAGCTGAACGTGCAGCTGCTTTGACAATTATATCTTCTTTTTGTCCTTTAGCTGATAGTAGCTGCTTTACAACTTCACTACCTACAGTGCCAGTAGCACCTGTAACCAAAATAGCTTCTGCCATCGTTTGTTATCTTTTTGTATTCTTGTATGATCTATATATGTACTGTAGTAACCATTTGGTTAGTTATGTTTGCTTAATTTAGTTTCGCAATATCCATCGCTTTAGCCATATGCTAGAATTTTAGCTGCACTAATACGGAGAACTAGAAGTATTATGGAATCCATAAGAACCTAATCAACACCACTTCAAGAGCTCCTTTTTCTTAGTACATAAATGAATCTATCCTAGGATTGTATTTTTTGAAGCTCTGAATAGCAACGTTCAAGAGGTTAAACAGGATAGGTGTTATGTTAACAAATTGTTAATCGATCACTTCGATCATGTTTGTGTTATACATGATTGGTTGTAGAGTTATAGGACATTATATTGGGTAATAATAATGATAGTAGACAAGATTACGAGGAAATGATTCCAATTTTTTAGCATAGCTTCTAAGAACTTTCAAGATTTGGTTATATTGAAAAAAGTTTTACATCAATTTGAGCAAAGATGCACTCAGAAAATGCATACAAATTCAGTGAGCAGTTTTCACTTCTACTCAGAGAACAGATTTAATATCTACTATGCTATGTAATGAGAAAAAGATAGATTCAAGCCTGAAGAAGCTGAGTATATATTACAACGCTTTCACTTCCTTTGTCATGCTCATTATATTTAATTACAGTAACACTTTATTGGAAGGAAAGACGAATAAAACACTTGTTATAAGATCATAATGTCAGTAAAAAGTATTGCTTTTCATTCTTATAAAGGTGGCACCGGAAAGACAACAATAGCTGCTAACTTTGCAGCTCTGCTAGCAAAAAAAGGGTATCGTGTCTTTCTAATAGATTTGGATGTTTATGCTCCTAGTCTTCATACGTACTTTGAAACGGAGCCCATGAAATGGCTTAATGATTTCCTAAATGGTACTGCAGAAATTAGCGATGTACTGGTTGATCTAACACCCACAATAATTAACACCGATGGTAATAATAATACAGTTAATGGTAAATTGTATGCCTGCTTCTGCAATCCAAATAAGGAAGAGGTCTACAAACTTGATTACACTGGAAAGCAAGATACT
>DATDNG010000407.1:0-3132 GCA_036518375.1 Nitrososphaeraceae archaeon
TGCGACACCATTACCTGAAGAGTTTATTGAAAAATCCAATAATTTGATAATGAGATTTAATCTTGCTCAAAAAGAAAGAGTAATTCAACGAGCAGCCAGACTAATCCTCGACTATGAGTTGTTGTTTTGGGATACAATTTACAACTACTCCTTATAGCTGAGCTGAGTTCAACAACACAAAAGCTAAAGCCATTGATTGTATAATAGAAGATCAAGATTACCTGATATTCTGGGATTGGAAGCAGCTGATATTCAATATCCGCACTAGTAGGATTTCATTTGATGTGTCATGGTTTTAGAAAATACTTTGATACACCAATGTACCAATTGAGCAATGAATCATACATTGAGTTTTGTTTAGTTGAAGTCCCTTTCGATGACATGAAATGCTCGAAAGAGCATCCCAACTTTTTTCAGGATATCTGAAGATTGCAAATATTTCTTACAATAACATATGAAGTTAATGAACACAACTAAGCATACTTGATAGATATTTGCAGTCCATGCTTTGCAACACAATACAAGCTAAACCTTTATCTTATGAAACTATTATAGTGACCTTCAAATCTAAAGAAGAGGGTCAGCTTCACAGCAACAATAGCACCGCGACAATCCAAGATGCTTGGAAGATTGAATAATAAAGCTTTTTGGATATTTGGAATATAAAAGCGCACAAGCAAGAAGACAGAAGGACAGGTGGAGATGGCTGCTTCAATCACATCATAGGTTTACCAGTAAAGATGCAGTTGATAGAGTTAGACTCAATGCAGATTGCTGACAAAACTCATAAAAGCGCTTTCTTCCTTCACATAAGTTGAATTTGTCTTCTGAATACGATGCCATGTTTATTGGCGCAGGTCACAATGACATGACATGTGCATGCTATCTTGCAAAAGCAGGTCTGAAGGTTTTGGTTATTGAACAATACAAATCCATTGGAGGCATGACTATAACAGAAGAGCTTACATTGCCAGGTTTTAGATCAGATGTTCATGCTTTTGGTTACCAGCTTGCAAATTTGTCTCCAGTTCCAGATGAACTGAATCTTAATAAATATGGCTTTGAACTCTTACGACCTGAGATTTGTTATTCACATGTATTCCCTGATGGTGGATATATTTCCATGTATCGAAGTGTAGAGAAGACCATGAATAGTATTGAGAAGTATTCAAAAAAAGATGCCCATACTTGGAAGAAGATGTTTAATAGATATTTGGGAGAAAAAGACTTCATAATACTACTATCAACACACCGACCCTTCCTATATCTGATCAAATCAATATGACGCATAACAGTCATACAGGTAGTGGTAGTAGTGGTAGTAGTAGTAATAGTAATAGTAGTAATGATGGCGAGAGGCTAAATCTATACAGATCTAGTCTGCAGTCTATGCGTTCATGGTGTAATGAATGGTTCGAATCACAAGAAGCAAAGGTGATGTTTGGTACTTTTGCCGCATTTGTTGGTCTTTCACCAGATGATGCTGGTGGTGGCGAGACAGCATACCTGTTTAGTACTATTATGCAAGATGGAGGAAATAATGTAGTAAAGGGAGGTTTTGTTAATCTTCCTCTTGCTCTTTCAAAGTATCTTCAATCCAGAGGAGGCGAAATAATTACAAACACAGGAGTTACAAAGATCATAATCAGAGAAGGAAGAGCGGTAGGAGTGAGACTTGACAGCGGAAAAGAGATTGGCGTAAAAAAGATTATAGCATCAAGCGCAGATCCATCTACACTAGCTCTAAAGCTTATCGGGGAAGAATACCTTGATGCAAGAATTGTAAATGGTATCAGGAAGATTGAGTGGGGAGATTCAGTACTTGCAGTTTACCTTGCTCTAAATGGGCCAGCTGAATACTATGCAGGCACAGATATTATCCAATCAACGCAGCTTCATCTTTCGCCGCCAACAATAGATTTCTTTGCAAAGATCTTCTATGAATGCAGATCTGGAAAGTTACCGTCAGAACCCCTTTCTATAATGAGTAATGATTCGATAGCGGACCCAAGTAGGGTACCAACCGGTAAACATCTGATGAAGTTTCTAATTCTAAGCGTACCATATCAGGTCAAATTGGATGATATTACTGATGATGATGATAATAGTATCATTACCAATTGTGATTGGGCCAAGGTCAAGGAGCAATATGGTGATCATATTATAGATATGATAACTGAAAAATACATACCTAATTTGAAAAAAATAATACTTAAGCCAGTTATATATTCTCCTGCAGATTTTGAAAAAAGCCCAACGACATCAGTGTACGGCACTCTTTCATGTGGAGCAGTAGTTCCATACCAAAAGTCATCTATGAGACCTATTCCTGAATTGGGATGTTATAGAATGCCAATTCCTAATATTTACCTGTGTGGTGCCGGCAGTCACCCTGGACCAGGAGTATCCATGGCTCCAGGGCGTAATGCAGCACAAGTGATATTTGCTGATTTAAACTTAGACTTTAGCAATATGGTTGCTAACAGGACTAACCAAAGCATTGTATGATATCGTTATAGGCAAGAGTGATGTCCAGTCCTATAAACAAAACAAAAAGGTACTCTTGATTCAGTTAATAACAATAATGGTTGTTATGTATAAATGAAATGAGATATCTTAAAATTCTTTGCGATTGTCAGAACTGCACAGGTTTTATCAGCTATACGTAAACATACAAATGTATTTATGATCAATTTGGATTCTATGACTGGCTTGCTAGATTTCCTGCTTTTCTATTTGTCAGCTTAATTTTGTACTAGGTCGTTTGAATGAGTCTATGAAATTGAGCTCGAGGGAATTGGTATTCATGCATATTAGTGAACTAGCAACGATGTGATCTACAAATTTCTTTTACTCTACAGTCCTGATGAGAAAGAATCGCAGATCAATGACAGAATCAGAATTCGAGATGTTTCTAAATTAAATGCTGAAGGTAATAATAGACCATATTCTATTCTATGCTGCTTTGTTGTTGCTTCTCCCAAAAAGTACAAAACAATTGGATTAGTTAGAAAGTATAAAATCTTAATTTTATCATGTTTGTAACTTTGATCTTGATATGATATAGAATCCATGTGCAGAAATAAGAAATGCAGCTAGAGTCATCTTTGTTGCAAAGACAAGGTTCCATGG
>DATDNG010000408.1:0-2270 GCA_036518375.1 Nitrososphaeraceae archaeon
TTGATGTTTGGTAGGTGATGTTATTTTTACAGCATTTTTTAGAAAAATATTCTGTGATAAATGTGCATTGGGCAATACTAGTTTATCTGGACTTTGAGGCAATAGATCTTGTGCTGCTCCAGGTTGAAATAGCTGGGCATAAGAGATATTTGGCCAAACAGCAAAGAATATTAATGTAAAAATACCGCTGATCAAAGCAGCCATCATGAACAAAGATGCTGCAGTCATAAACGCGAATTTATTACTCAATACTCTCCTCGCTGTAACCGCAATGAGGGTATTTAATTAAACCATTTAGTAACATCAGACCTAATGAATTTGTAAGAAAATCGTTCTCATCGTTGGCGTAAAAAATACAGGACCTGAATTGATATAGATAAATACTACAGGTTTATTTATTGAAAATAATAACATTAGATATTATTAATCAGTATAAATCTAGATGTTGCTATTTATGATAACATTACCTATTACTTCAATCCAAATAATCTAGCATACCTCAGTGCATAATGATGGTTTATTAGAGACAACTCCATACAACGACATATTTGGTGCATTTAGGTTAGCATTAAAGTTTTATCATTATTTAGATAGCAGTGAATATGAATGATACAAGTCTAGGCCTGACACGGAATTGGGGGACTATAGAATTACTGGACATACCATACCATGTATAAGTGTCAACCACAAGCATAACCGTATTGTTAGTGACTTGAAAAGTCCGCTATACAGCATATGATATATTCGCCTCGTACTTGATTTGATGTTAGCCGGTTTATCGGCCAACACTGCAACAAATAATAAAAATAACGTACAAAACCAAACAAAGGACTCATGTATATGAAACGAAACGGTTGGTTGTCAACTACCGCTATTTCATTTCCACTTCTACTACCATCTCCATCATCATTGACTGCTGCCTCTTTTTTCTTTAATATAGCAGCAATATTTCTAAATGATATCCTTGCTTCTTGAGCTATTTGCCGTACATTCTCTACTCTACCACAAAGAAGTGTTGCCATCATATAGATAGATAAATAGATATTCTCAGCTTAAGCCACTAAATAAATAAAAAAACATATTTCTTATTACAAGGCTGCATAACCTTAAGGTGGCTCATGGTAAGGAGGCTTTAGTTGAGTACTTGAAAGAATGGCAAAAGAGTACCAGACTTGTTCCCATGTTTAGGATACACTAGCTACTACCTTTTGAAATCAATTGGCAGGATGGATTCGATATATCACTAATAAGTTGTAACTTACTATGTTAGGTATATTATAAGGTACCCCTGTTAGGTATGAAAAAGCTGATACAATAACGAGGAAAACTCGTTTATTGAGATTATATACTATATCACGTATATATTATATTGTATGACAAGGTATGAGAACTAGCGATAACACAATAAGAGAAGTAATATTAACAGATAAAGGAAAGGGCAATTTGTGCTTGTTGTGTCAAAAACCAACAGGCTCAAAAAATATCCCTATATGTGAAGGTTGTGTTATTGACAATAATATATTTAGGTCACTTGCTATTATCAAACAGCATACGTACACAAAATAGACGACAATTATTATCATTATTAAGATTCATCATCCCCCTATGCCAAAGATAATAGTTTAGTCGATATACTAATATCAAATAATTTTGATTGCAAGTTCATCTGTTCTTTGAAGTATCACATCTATCATAATTCCTGTTGTCGGTTTTTACTATTGTTTGACATCATTTTTATTTTTATTATTTTATTATTATTGTTAGTCAAAACAGTTTTTGTATGAACAAATTCTCATTCACATACTGCTCAAGTAATAACTAATTCATCTTCAAAAGCTACATATTATCTTGTAATATATTCTTCTTAAATATCATATAGTATAGGTGTTTGCAGTGTCTATTGTAATATGGATGATAATGTAGAAGAATCAGTAGTGGCCAAGTCAACAGGACAACAAGAAGAGAAGGATTTAGCACTAAAAGATGCTGCACTATACAATGTACTAAGTTCAAAGAAAAAGATGACAAAAGATAAGGCAGGTTACAAGGAACTAGAAGAAATTGAGGGGACGCAAACCAAAAATTACAACAACCAAGCATGTATAAAATGTAAGTTTAATCTTCCAGATGAAAAAAAGTGTCATATTGTAGAGGGAGAAATTAATAATGAATATGGTATTTCAGACTTCTTTTCTTCAAAAGGTGATGGCATGCTGCCAGGAGATATTGTTTGGGACTTTATAAAGAAGACAGGGAGAAAACTTGAATAC
>DATDNG010000409.1:0-14179 GCA_036518375.1 Nitrososphaeraceae archaeon
TATACAAGATTAGCCATGGTTATAACCTTAAATTTATTGTCGTGCAAATATTTCATTTCTTCTGCAAATAAATTTACATCAGTACTTTCCCGTCCTTTGCTGTTATCTATCTTATGATATGCTATTATAGGAATAGTTAAAATTATTCCATTGCTGTTATGCTGAGCCTGACTGTTTACCTCATCAACAAATTTGTTGAATATTTGCGTATCATTATGTGAATATTTTATATCAAAAGTGTTATGACCCCATTCTTTAATAGAGTATCTATTTGCATAAGTCAAGCTACCATCATGAAGGTATGTACTACAATCAGACTGCTGCTGACCTGAACGCTGCTTCCACCCATTACAATGCAAATACATTAGATTAGAAAAACCGCTGACAGAAAAATTGTAATACTTGGCGATGGTATTGATTACAGTTGCGTTATTTCCCCCTCTGCCATATGGAGTAGCGAAAACTGTTGCGTTAATACCATGATTTGAAAGACATTGCTTTGATTGTCTTGCTTCATAATCTAAGGCAGTGGCTGATAATTTTGTAAGAGCCTTGTGCGTCATTGCCTCAGATTCTATATCGTGACCTTCGTTTTGCAGTGTAGCTATGTTTTGCCATGTCATATATGGGGACTTGCTAGAAGATGATCCTACCCAGTTACAAGTAATGAAGAAACTACCCTTAAATCCGTATTCATTTAGAATTGGTCTGGCATTTATAAACTGGCTTTTTGAACTACCGCTGAATGTTAAAATCACGACTTTGTTACTGCTGCTATGGCCAGTACTGCTGCTATCGCCAGTACTACTGCCAATACTGCTTGCAAAGATTATAGATGTCGCTATTGCGGCCGTTACTAAAATTATAATGATTATTTTATTGTTATTCACGATCTTCACAATCGAACCAAAATCAAAATAATTTTAAATATTGCGTTGTTCTAATTTGCCATCTGAAACGTAACCAAGATTTTTTAGCTTTGAAATTATCTTATTCACTATATTGTCAAGGCTATCGTGTTCAGTGTTTACCGTGACCTCGGGATTAACAGGTTCCTCGTAAGGAACCTGTAAACCAATGAGATTATGCATCTTGCCATCCAGAGCTTTTTTATAGAGACCTTTGCAGTCTCTTTTAATACATGTATCAAGTGAACATTTCACATAAACTTCAATGAAATTACCTATCTCTTTTCTTATAAAATTTCTTACTTCTTTATGAGGAGACACTGCAGAGACAATACTCACTATTCTATTCCGATAGAGTATCTTGCAGAGGAAAATCACTTTCCTTGCATGTGTATATATGTCCTGTTTAGTAAATCCAAGATCCGGACTGAGTTCATTTCTCAATGTATCTCCATCTAAAATCTCAGCATTATAACCAAGTTGTTTTAATTTCGGTTTTAGTGTACTAGCTATTGTTGTCTTTCCTGAACTTGGCATGCCTGTTAGCCATATTACAAACGATGGCGACGATGATGATGTCGAAAGAACTGCCTCTTTACTCACTTCTTCGATCACTTTTCCCTGCATATCATTTAATGGTGAACCCGCCTACTCACTTCTTCGATCACTTTTCCCTGCATATTGCCTGGAACAGTTGTGTCCATAATATCGAGTATGGTAGGAGCGATATCATAGATACTCATTTTATTCAATTTACTACCATGATTAAACTTGTGTTTTTTGTATAAGATAAACACTCCATCCATCCAATGAACAGAGTCATCTGGACCTGCATCATTTTCTGATAAATACAGGGCGTTGTGTCCTATGGTTCCCGCAGAGCGCCAAAATAGATTGTCAAAATAAACTATGAGATCAGGTTTTGAACCATTAGACTCTTTATAAAGATCTTCTGGACGAAATACTTTGTTATCGAATACCTTTCCTTCTGGACCTGCTATGGCGAGAAGTTCCGCCTTTAATTCTTCTCTAACCATGTTGAATTTATCCATAGGTATTTTACCATTTGACTCCCGGCCTTTAACATTAAAAAATATTCTGGCATAATATCCGCCCCAGCCCCAAGCCGTCGTCTTGTCCCAATCGACTTCGCAATGATCGAGATCAGTGACAGAATTTGGATATTTCTTTAGTACAAGATATCCTTTGTTGATCAACCATTCATTAATACAGAATGCGCCTTTCATACTAGCAGTACCATGATCCGACACCAATATGACATATGTATCGTCATCGATGGTTGACATGATTTCTCCAATCCTTTCATCAACATACTTATAGTATTCGGGAATGACTTTATGGTATTTATTATTTGGTTCATATTTTGGATGGGTATTATCATAAAACTTCCAGAACATATGATGCAGCCTATCAAAGCCTATCTCTACAAACATAAAGTAATCCCATATCTCTTTCTTTATCAGATGCTTGATTACTTTAAATCTTTTTTCTGTCATTTCGTATAGCTTATTTAATGCTTCGTCACGATCCTCTATTCTGAAAGAAATATCAAATATATAATTACCTCCAAGTAAATTTTCAACCTGACTGGCCAGATGAGGTGGATATGTAAAATTTTTGCTACCTTTTGGAGTAAGAGAGCAAGAAATCAAACTACCGTTGACTTTGGGTGGAGGGTAGCTTGGAGGTATACCGATCAAGCAGACCTTCTTTCCATCTCTTGCCAATAAATCCCATAGACGTGGTTCCCTTATTGATAGAGAATTTGCAATCCATGCCTCAGTGTATGAAAAACCTTTACGTTGTCTCCAACCATAAATACCTAATTCGCCTGGGCTTCTACTTGTCATCATGACCATCCACGCAGGGATAGTTATCGGTGGATGACAACTCTCAAGTGTTGCAAAAAGGCCTTTATCCATCATCGCCTTTATGTTTGGCAGATATTCGATTAGGTCATTGAAAAGAAGATTTGCCGGCGTTCCATCTAGACCGATAACTAATACCTTCGGCTTGACACTAGCCATTTACCTATGAACCTCATGGCCCGGTAATTATATATGAGTTTTTTGTAACATAGTTAAGCTATATGATCCCAACTTGGGGAAGATCATTATGATCAAAGAAAAACTATAAATTTGAATTTTTCACTTGATGAAATATTGTCCCAAAATAAAGTTTTTCTGCCTATATTTATATCTGTAGTTGTTATGATTCTAAGTACCGTTTCACATTCAACTTTTTATGCAAATACAGCTGTGGCAGCAGCAGTTAATAGTACTACTACTAATGCTGCCGGTTCTCCCTCTTCTCATAATTCCTCTGGTTGTAATTGCGTTGCCTTTAGAGTAGATGATGTATCTGATAATCGTATAGCCGGTAATCTTGCCGTGCTGAACTTGTTCCTATCTGAAAATCAACCCCTTACGCTTGGAATTGTAATGAACCATATCGGCCGAAGTCCTATTCTGATGGATAAAATTATGGAAGGAACAAACAAAGGCCTATTTGAATTAGCCTTGCATGGATATGATCATCTCAACTATGTAAAATTATCCGGCCAAGAACAAATGGACCAACTATCAAAAGCCAACGAACGAATGAATGATTTGTTTGGGAAACCTTCCAAGATCTTTGTTCCACCCTACGATACATTCAATAACTACACCGTCAATGCATTGAGTCGATTAGGCATACCGATAATTAGTGCTGGAGATTTTGAGTATAATGACACTCATTCTCAGTACCATATTTTTTCTACGATTAATCCTGTTGCACATGATGGTAAAAGCAATCAGGTTTACCATTTGGCTCGCAGTACTGGCATTGAAGATTTTGGAGATAATAACTTGCCAATCAAACTACCTCTCCAAACAACTCTCAATCGGGCTTACGCTGCTATATCAAAATATGGTTACGCAATAATCGTGATGCATCCAACAACTTTTCTAACTATGAAGAATGGAAAGTATACTACCATAGTTGATCAAAACGAAATTAATAATGTTAAAAGTTTGATTAATTCTATAAAGTCAAAAAATATACATATTACAAGTATGTCTAAAATAGCAGGACTTCCAAGTTGATATCTGCCTGCAGCGGTCTGACTGACTGACCCTGACTTTAAAACTGTGTACATTGTGCACAGTGCATGCATGTAGTGAGATGTTTTTATAATACAATAGACCATGTCAGAATAATGTACATTGTTGCACGATTTGTCATACTAACTTGCGGAAGAACTATATCGTGAATGCATCAGTTCTCAAGCAAGCAAGAATAGGAATCTGGATCAGTCCAGAGATTAATGCTCGACAGTTATTTATTATGCATTTTTGATCGCAAACCATCTATTACCTTCTTCGTGCCCTGATGCTAAAATACAGCAACTTTTGTGTAAAGTAACATTGTTACCCAACAGTTTAATTATAACTATCCTTACATTACCCCTGCATTTTAGAGGAATTGAAATTTGAACAAAATAGTATTATTTCGAAAACGTACATTAAAGATTGTTACATCAAGAAGTATATCTAAACTCGCATCCATGATCGCAGCATCTTTGCTCATGGTAACTGCTATGATCACGGCAACTATAATACCGCAATTAGCATACGCACAACAATCAGTCAATAGTAATGACAATAATAACAATCCTATCAAACATATAGTGATAATAATGCAGGAAAATCACAGCTTTGACAATTATTTTGGAACTTATCCTGGTGCTAACGGAATACCTAAAAATGTGTGCATGCCTCGGGACCCGGATCATCCTAATCATCATGATTGCGTAAAGCCATTTCTGTCAGCCAATGTCACCCCACCTGATATGATTCATGAATATCACGAATCACATATTGCATATGATAACGCCAAGATGGATGGTTTTATGCAAGGAGAACATCAAAATAATAGTACAATGTCATACTATGATAATAAAACAATACCCTATTATTGGGAACTGGCAAAACACTATGTGCTAGCTGATAACTTTTACTCTTCTGTGTTAAGTTACAGTTTACCTAACCACTGGTATACCATTGCAGGTCAAGCTCCTACTGCATCTATATATCATGGAATCCCTCAAAGCACCAAGGACCTAAGTCCTAATCAAAAGCAAGATCAAAAAGAATATCTTCGGGAATCTAATATTATCAACAAGACAATAGCCGAGTCATTTATGAATCATACTAATGGCGATATTACCTGGAAGTATTATTATCACAAAATAAATGTAGATGGCGATTATAAAAATGCGACCATCAACGGTGATGCATATGATTTCTGGAATCCATTTGCCGCAAAACCTTCCAGCTATTCTGAAAAATATGCGTCACACTTTGTCAGAAGAGGACAAATATTTAGTGATTTGAAAAATGGCTCTTTACCACAGGTATCATGGGTGATGCCAAGTGACAAGCTTAGCGAACATCCTCCGAATAACATGACAGTTGGAATGGACTGGGTAGTCAATGTGGTTGATAGCATAATGAAAAGTCCTTACTGGAATAGCACTGCAATAATAGTTACATGGGATGAATATGGTGGATTTTACGATCACGTTGCACCACCACAAATAGACAAATATGGCTTAGGATTTAGAGTACCTGCAATTATAATATCGCCATATGCAAAGGCAGGATACATTGATCATACTCAATATTCATTTGAATCCATGTTAAAACTCATAGAATGGCGTTTTAATATACCACCTATGACTGCTAGGGATGCTCATGCAAATAACTTATTGAATGCATTTGACTTTAGCCAGAAACCTAGACCTCCACACATTATACCGCTTTCACAATCCCAGTTAAATGTGATAAAACCATTGATGTAACCTTCAGATTAATTGATGAGCTACTGCAACTCTTCTTTTCTTTTTTGTTTTCTGTAGCTTGATTTATATTGGTAGTGACAGGCGTTGACTGTTTTAAACGTAAATTACGGTGATCTGGATTTTGTATTATTGTTAATGTTATTTTGATTCTTGCCCAATGTTTGACTCGTACATCCTACTTATAAGGACCAGTATATATAGACCAAAACACTTTCAACGTGGGACAGCATGGTAGAAAATAGAACTTTGAAATTTTCTTTATTTATTATAACAACACACATATGTTTTGTCTGCACTTTTGGATCATAACCCTTGAGGAAAGTTGTAGGTCGAAGGTATACTATCTGGTTGTGGTGGTCTCCCATAAACTAGTGCTATTTCATCATGTGCATGTAATTTGATATCCCTGTAATTTATCCCACTTGGCACTTTGCTACCATTGATATATACAGTCGGAACATCTTTTCCATTAAATATATTATCAAATCCTTGAGAGTTGTTTAACTTTGTCTTCCAAAGATCAAAGAACTGTCCTAGTGCAAAATCTCCCTTTACAGGCGACTCAATATGTATGATGCCAGTTTCATCATGAGTATGTAGCCAATAGATACATTTGTCAGGAATAATACCAATTTGTGGTGGAACATACATAAGCTGTCCGTTAACAAAGATATCAAGATGAGTGTGTATATGAAATAGAAATTGCTCATTAGCACTACATCGTATTCCATCTACAGCTAAAGATGTTGGGGCTGCTGAAGGGGATTTTTGCTGTGCAGTAGCAAGTCCCAATCCTATGTCGGCTACAATTAAGGATATGACCACACCAATCAATACTGACCGCATATTAGATCTGGGTAACTTGGTAATCTTTGGATGTAGAACATGTAAATGCTGCTTATGCTGTTGAAGTTGCTTTTCAGAGCAAAATAACTTTCCACAAATATCACATTTTTCGTCATTATTCAATATCTAAAACCAGTCTCTTGTGGCCCTTTATCAATAACGTTGTTTAAATATGCAGTTTAAATTATTTCACAAAATACTAAATGCATTATCTTTGTCATCATCTAATTTAATCCATAATAACGTGTTACTCGAGATAGATAGGGTTAAACCTGATGATAGGACTGATACCATATCTTAAATTGGAGAACGTCTCGTATAATGATACTGACCTGAACAGTAAGAATAATCAATCGAGAGACGTGGTTCTAAGCTCCACAATTTCTCTTGATGTTATTAAATAGTTGATTGGCTGACGCTCTAGAAATCGTCATTATAATTACAAGGTTAGTTAATCTGTGTTGCTAGTAGGACATACCAGTGAGTTTGCAATCAAGAATATATGTTATAAATTTCAAAGTAATTGTCATATCTTTAGGATTGGTATTACAACATGATGTAAATAGTAGAATAACTCTTGAAAAAGATGCTCTCTAATAAATGAAAATCTTAATTCTGCTAATGGGCGGCTTGTGTGGATTGGATTACAAACATTCTCTAAATGATAAAAAATCCCAAAGTTAAGAATTAATTAATATTCCAAGTCTTTCACATTAATGAAAGGGACTCAAGATATAAACCCTGCCTCACTCTATAGATTTGTCATTTTCACTCTAACTGTTGCAGCAGTTGTGGCAACATCATTACTTTTTTTCATAAATACTGGTGATGGAATTCACCAACAACTTTTACAAAAAGCTACTGCAAAAGGTGTCGCTGACTCAAGCAGTTTCAACACCACAGATCATGCAGCAGGCCAGAATGTTGAATCTTTGGTTAGATCTATTTTGAGTCCAGTGCCTTCATCATCTGCCATAAACGAAAGTGGCGGGAATAGAACCAATGAATCATCTGCAGGAAGTGGACATTCAAAAGGTTTGATTATTGAAAAAAATACTGCAAATCTGGTTTCACAAACGGCAGCAAGCTCCACGCCAACAAAGACTACGATTGCAGCAACAAAAAATGGAAATACAACACTAAACTCGTCAACAACTCCTTTGCAATCACTTTCTTCTCTACGATCAGCAATAAATCAGCCTAAGAGCACTAATAGTACTATTAAACAAGGAAACAATATACAAAATACCGGTGTAAGAAATGTTCATACATTATTACTATCCCATCAAATAATTCCACCAAAGAACTTTATACTTCTCTATAGTACTGCTTCTTACAAAACATTTAATGGACATTTGGCTGCAAAGATTCCCTGTAGTGCAAATTCTGTACCCTCATTACAAATACTTGTAGGACATTCAACTTACCTCAAACCGGTTCAACTACATTTAGTCAAAGAATTTTCTAAGCCCGGGAACATATGCATGTATAATGTAGATATTGGATCAGAAACAGTAACAGCAACGACACATAGTAATAACAGTACAGATAAAGCAGGAGATGGAGGAGGGCCACAACAACAAGATAACACATTAACAAATACTGTCTTAGTACTCAATAACCCAACAGATTCTACGGTAATACTACCAAACACAAGTACAGTCATAATTGGTGTTAATGAAATAATATCCTAACAAGACAGATCCATTGTACGTTTGTTGTTTTGTAATCTCTTGGATTTCAGAAGGAAAAATAATGAACTCAATATTTACTATTGCTTTTCGCCTGGTGCCTTTGGTCCAAGAACTGCCGACATATTTAGGAAGATTGGCCCTATTTTGTCAGAAGCTAATGGGAAAGGAGGGGATTTTCATATTGATACCTTTAACATGTAGTTTTGCTTATATCGCTAGTGATACATCATGACTAGAACCTCTTATTCTAATTTGTCAATATATCCTTGTTGTTGAGAATCATAGAAACAACAAATGGTTAATGTCTCGCCAGCGTTTCAATATTTTATAGAACAATTTTATAAACGTTGTATGTACCGGGTGACACAGTGTTGCACTTTAGCTGCAATTTTTAAAAGAGAGAATAGGCAAATAAGAATGATAGGCAAATTGATTCTTGACAAACATACATGGGTGTGCTCAATATGCGGCCAAGGCCTTACAAGTAAAAGTACTGCGAACAGACACAATAATAACCTTCACTTGGGGGTGCAATGATTGTTCGGCCATATGAGTATATTATTGGAAGACTAAACGGAAAATTTTTGCAAAGTGACCCTTCATTATATAGGCACAAAAATAGGAGTCAAAAGAATATGTCGGGTTCTAATAATCTCGCTTTTGGTGATGACAATAGGATGGTATTTGGAGATTTGAGCTTTGCAGGCAATACGATGCATAAAGGTGAGTATGGAAAAATGAGTCAAGAACCTATAAAATCCAATGATGTCAAGAGATCGGTTTACGCTGAATCTGTTTCTCCTACTCCTCATTTACAGCCATCTCCCAGAGGAGTTGGCGTTAAAACACCTGACACTATGCAAAAGTTGTCAGAAAGAATGCTAAAACTTAAAGAGATGGAAATATTAGTGAAGAAACATTACCGACCAGAGGATGCCAAGCAAATAATAATGGCTGCTTGCAGGCAGGTCGATCTAGGAGATGATGATTCTCTAGATATGAATTTAACATTCCTTCGTAATATCGATAGAGCCAGGTCTTATTAACAATGATGGGGCGTGCATACTTGTAATGGTATACCGGCAAGAAATACAAGCAAGCTATACTAGCTTATGTATCTAATAACAATACTTGGAAATATTTTATATTTCCAAGAAAAACAAAAATAAAAAACAAAAGCCAAATACACACATGCAATGTTTGACTAGCCTACCTCAAACTAATCTATGCGCCAGCAAGTTTCTCAAGTGTATGTTTAGTCTCAGCATTCTATATTCGTAGATATATTCATATATATTACTGCTCCTTTGTGTGAAAAGCAAATGGAAGGGGGAGGAGGTAGAATCGGGTTTTTAATTATTTTATTGTCATGTTCATATTATTGATCAATGCTTCTATGTTATTGTATTTTCCTCAGGAGTATCAACATCACCATCAAAATCAACGGGAACAAGTAGCACTAGCACAGAAAGCAGTAATAATGACAGCGATGCCTCCCCGGTCTACTATAGTAACCCGAGCAACAACACAAAGTTTGTTCCTGACATATGCAAGTCCTATACTGGGAATAGAAATGCAGTATCCTTCTAGTTGGAAAAAATTAGAACATACCAACTCTGTCAAATTCTTGTCTCCACTAGAAGGCCCTTCGGATAGATTTAGAGAAGGCCTTGGAATAATTGCTTTTCCTGTTAATAATAATGATAATAGGCTGTCAATAGATAGAATAGCCCTTGAGACAATTAATATTTATAAAGAACAGCTGCAAGATTTTCAACTTATTAAATCAAAAGCATCAACTTTTGATGATAATCCTTCTCATGTATTAGTATATACATACACCAATCCTAATTCGATAAAGATTAAGGCAATGGATGTTGGAATATTGGATGGAAATAAAATATATGTCGTTTCATATTTTGCAGAACTATCAAAATATCCTACTTACCTACTGACAATACAAAAAATGATTGATTCTTTAGAAATAGTGAACCCAACAAGTTCAGATAATCCAAAGCAGACAATATAGATCCATATTTCAGTTGATAAAGGTTTTATCTAAACATCTCCTCTATCATCCTGTCATAGTGCGAAGTCAATCTCTATGCCACATCCAGCAGATCCGATAATAAATGCAACCTGCCTTTACAAAGCAGCAGGCTTTCCTTTCAATAATCAACTTTTCAGATACAACGTTCCATTATTGAAATTTTTGAAAAAGTCAGGAATTTCGATGCTGTTGCAACAATTGAGAAATTACTGCAATACACGGTCAAGTCATTAGAGAATGCAGATCCTTGGTAGATTAGTCTACTTATTCCCGGTTTTATTTGTCTTACAAGATGCATTAAAGAAGGTTTGTGCAGCTTTGGTTATTAGTTAATATGTAATTGCCATTGCATCATAATGGATCTGCCACTAGTATGATCTCTTCAGGTTTGGATTCTATGACATATCAGTATTCTTGTTGTAATTTCGTAACTTTTGCTTAACGCCGTAGTACGGTCAAAGACAATATAACCCTGTACAGAAAAAGTACGGCCTATTGGTCTTCGATATTTCCATACAGAGTCCATATGGAATTCCAAAGTATCCATCTAAAACACTACCAAAACCTATAAAAGAAGATCTACCATTTTTGATCGAATTTTTAGCATCCAGATTTAGAGAAATAAGTTCATATTTCTTTGCAATATCGCTTACTCCAAAAACTCCATGTAAAGAAATTGTTCCTGCAGCAATTAAAGTTATCATCGCTATCTGTGGATTAATTATCGCAACGCCATGATGTACCAACTTCTGATTAGCATGGTATACAATGGTTATACTCAAATTATGTACATTATATCATCATAATTTTCCCAAGTGAGCTACAATAGCTCTGAGGATGTTTCCTTTCATCAAAATGGTATAATTTAGTCTATCATGAGCTATTTACAAAACACCTAATAAAAGCAATTCCACAGACCTATTAGTATACAATAAATTCACAAGACTTGCAATGCAATACAGAGAAAACCAACTACTTATTATATAATATAGCTAAGATTTCATCATGGAAAAAATAGAATTAGAATTTGATAGTAAGTTGACCAGTACAGAACAAATATTAGAAAAAGTTTCCCAAGTGGTCAAGTACGCTAAAGACCAAGGATTAAACCTAAGAGAACTAGAATTGGAAGCAGAGGGAGATGAACAAGAAAAAGAAGATGACTAACTTCGGAAGAATTTTTGTCCTTTCGAATACATTCAAAAATGCTATTTTCACCTTGAATTCCAGGACTTTTTTGTAAAATGTATATAAATGTTTTAGAAAATGCATCACCATTAGTTCTTGCTACATTGTATTTGAGGATGATATCTTTGCCTTGTATTTCAGATATGTCAGATATGGATCTCAATTACAATCCATAAAGCTATAGATAGAGGTCATCTAAGGTCGCGGTTATTCTTCTGCTTCGATAAGGTGTTCTTGCATAGCTAGCAACTTGTGATAAGCGGCTTTTCAAGTATATCTAGTATGTCTTATTGGGAGATCTACAGTAACTTTTCAAAAATAATGCAGATTATTTTATTTCATCCTGTGCTGTGTTGACTATGGCATCTACCTCCATTTCCACCAGGATCTCTGGATTAATCAAATGACTTACCTCTACCAAGGTGCTAGCCGGACGAATATGCTTGAAGAATTCGGCATGAGCTTGCCCTACCTTTTTCCAATTGTTCATATCAGTTACATACACTCGAGTGCGAACAACATCTTTCAAACTAGCACCAACTGCTTGCAATGCAGTTTGGATATTTTTGATAACCTATATAGTCTGTGCATATGGATTAGCTACTCCTACAATGTTGTCTTCTTTGTCTGTAGCTGTTGTTCCAGAAACATAAACAGAGTCTCCAAGCCTTACAACTCGCGAATAGCCAAGTACGAGTTCCCATTGTGTTCCAGATGAGACGTTTTTTCTTTGCATTTTAGCTCCTGTCATCAATTGTGCTATAGCTAAATAATATTCCATTGAACTGTGGTTCGCTTAATTTGAGTTTTAGTAACTACTCACTCCAATCACTACACAAAAGAGTAAAACTGTCATACAAGGCTAGTAGAATAATACAAACAAATGTATTTGTAATGTCCTCTATGCTAAAATCTTCACATTACTACACATACTACTGATCCTGCCAACGCAAAAATAGATAGAGAGAACTAACACAGCTTTTGGTGCCATTGGTCAGTATGTATGACAAGAGCAGAAGGGCGTAGTAGATTTATTGAGTTGGTGATGGTGGTGATGACGTACCTGTAGCATTGCTTGTTATCTGCATTGCAGTATTATAAACTGCAGTCATATTCTGAGCAGGATATTGAAGATATGCATATAGTAGATAATACCCTGGCTTTGCTGTCTGTGGTACTACAAAACTTCCAGAACCACCTGTATAAGCTCCGAGTTTGATCGGCGTCGCAAATGCCATGTCAAATTCAGGATCAAGAGCTGATATAGATTTGTTGGTTGGTGGAAACGGGGAAGTTATTGGAGTTAATATTACAGCAGCTGAAGTATACTTGATATCTGCATTGACAGTCGAATTTATGACAAATCTTTCTCCAACTCTAAGTGCAGGAACAAGTTCGCGTAATCCGTAATCAGGATTTGAGACAGCCACATTATGTTGGCCTGGAACTTTTGGATTATTTCCTAAAAGTATGAACTCTTGGTCTATTGTTGCATTCTGGCCATTGCCGTATAGCAGCTTTGCACCAAATGGAAGAGTAAGAATATTATCGGTGCCCAGCCGTAGTTGCCTTGACAAACTTTTGTTTTGGATCTGCTGAGCATAAACAGGTTTCTCTTTAAAAAAAGGCAAGCCTGTACCTGAAACAAGAAAGAAAATTATAGATATTGCAATAAAGATGGTACTTGATTTCCTCATCGCTTTTATAGCGATATACCTTTTATTTAAATGAAGATATAAAACTATGATAACTTATGATAAGCTAGGATATTGCGCTCTCCAGATCAATAAGGTTATTGCCTTTTTAATGCTTAATATTTTAATGTGATATCCTTATGTCGTTGGTATTCAAACTATTGCATCAGTACTGCCAACAATGGTAGTGTCCTTTTTTATCAATTGTAAACTATTATAGGACACCTTATTTTTAACCATATAGATATATGAAAAAAATAACTATAATAGGAATAGGAGTCATTTTGGTTGCTGTTTGCTTTCTCAGTTTTCAGCTTCATGTACCTAATAATAATATTCTCAATACACTAGATCCAAGTGGGTATTTTGGGTATAATAATGTCGCAAGGGCAGAAAATAATACCACCAATTCTACTAACAATACTACCAATTCTACTTCTTATCCAATTGCTTTCCTAGCATTCATGAGAACAATTTTTCAAAATCAAACAGGACTTGTTAATTTCTATAAACCTTACATACTGCCAGGTGATTATGTTTCAACTATTTCAAACTCGGTCAATCCAGTCCAGAACCTGAAATACGCAAAACTTATTTCAAATAACACATTGAAGGGAGTTACATATTTTTCTCTCGCTGGAATAAAAAATAATATTCAATCATTAAAGGATCAAGGAGTGGACTTTGTTGGCTATGATCTAGAACGTTACGGTAGTCCTGCTGCAGACCTCTCAAATCCTGTGGGCTCTATGCGTAACGCTTCTGAAATTGTACATCGAAATAATCTGACATTCCTAGCAATACCAGGTTATCCTTTCAATACCAATGAATATGCTAGCAAATTTGCTCCTTACATTGATATTGCTATTATACAAGCTCAGGATAACCAATCACGTCCAGATTTATACAATGCATCCGTGGCAAGCAGAGTTAAT
>DATDNG010000410.1:0-5704 GCA_036518375.1 Nitrososphaeraceae archaeon
AAGCAGTCGCTGTTGTTGGATTCGGAAAAGGTCTTTTGGTAGCTGTTTAAATATTTTCATTGCTCTAAGAGGTTGTAAAAAGACCTTTTCTGTGAGATCAGTTGCAAGATAGATATTTCTTGTTGCTGGATGCATTTTATATGCACCAGGATCATATTACCCCAGCACAATCGATCTTACTCAGAATGGAGTTTGCGAAATAAAGGATTCTTTATTTCTAATTATAGGTGATGCACCAGGGTTCTTTGCTCGAAATTCTTTGGAGATAATATCTATGTCCTTGTATTTCTGTTCCATGATTTTTGAACATTTTGCGAGAGCTGCTGCTGCAGTCACCCATGTAGTAATAGAGTAACATACAGGTATATTTCGATCTTCCATCTGTGGAGATATTTTTTGAATAAATGGTCCTCCTCCCATTGCACCGACCAATAGTGGTTTCTTATTTTGATTTTGAAGACTTGCAAGCACATCCACAATTTTCTCTTTTAATGGAGTATCTTCAAATACAAACCATGGCACAAACCATGACATGATAATATCAACATTTGGATCTTCCATAAATTTCTCAATTGCAAATTTGTAATCCTCAGAAGTAGCTACACACGTAAGGTCACATGGGTTACGACTTACATATGTGGGAGGATAATGTTCCCTAAGCGCATTTTTGGTCTCCTTGCTTATTTCTGCGATCTGTAAACCAAATCTTTCGATATGATCCAAGGCTGCTACAACAGCTGCCCCGCCGTTTGTTACGATTGCAACTCTGTTTCCCTTTGGCATAGCACAGCAGGATATAGCCCTTAGAGATGCAACAAGCTCTTCATAGCTATCTACAGAAATAATTCCTACCTGATCAAGAACACCTTTTATGATATCATAGGAACTAACAAGTGAGCCATTATGTAAGGCTGATTGTTTAGCAGCTTTCGGAGTTCTATTATTCTTAAACACCACAATAGGTTTCCTTCTCTCGTTGATCACTTTTTTGGCAGCATTTATGAATTTTCGTCCGTCTCCCACCCCTTCGAAATATATGCCAATTGCATGTGTTTGAGGATCGCTAGAAAGATAAGAGATAAAATCTGCTTCATCTACGTCTGATCTATTACCGTAAGAAATCATCTTACTTATGCCCAATGAGTGGGAAGCAGTCTCCATAAAAGCGGCAGCCATAGTTCCACTCTGGGATATAAAAGAAATATGACCCTTCTTTGGTCTTACCGTTTTTCTGTATCCTTGGAAGACGCAGTTTAGATCATTTGCATTGTTAAACATCCCGACACAATTAGGTCCAATGATTCTTACTTTTAACTTACGGGCCAATTCGCGTATGTTCTGCTCAAGGATTGCACCTTCCCCACCAAGTTCTTTTCCACCTCCTGAAAAGATTATCATATTATGAATATTCTTCCTACCACAAATTTTCAACAGACTTGGAACAAACCAGAGATCAACTGTCACTAGAACAACGTCTACTGGTTCAGTTATTTCTTCAAGACTTTTGTAGGCCTTTATACCCATGATTTCAGAATAACCTTCAGCATTGACTGGAAAAACTTTACCTCTGTAATAGCTATTTACAAGACTTTGCAAAATAGAGTTCCCTACTCGTCCTACTTCTGGGCAAGCACCAATTAGCGCTATTGATTTAGCATTGAAAAATAAGTCCATATAACTTAAATCTGGCTGTGCAGTAGAAAATGCATCATATTTTGGACTGCTTTTTAATATTATTTTTGCATCCACTGCAAAGTAATCATGGGCATATACAATTATAGGATTGAGATCTATGCTTTCATAATAAGACGCTAAGTCAATTCCGAGTCTGCCAATGTTTACAAGTAGATCACTTAGCATTTGTATGTCGATTGGTTCTGAGCCTCTAAACCCCTTTAGGAGTTGTTTTCCTTTTAGGTCTTCTATCATTTCAATTGCATCAACTTGTGTTATTGGGAGAACTCTAAAGGATACATCTTTAAGAATTTCAGTATATATGCCACCTAGACCTACCATAATGACAGGACCAAATTGCCTATCATTTTGGAGACCAACGATCAATTCAATACCAGGTGGAACCATTTGTTCTAAAATAACTCCTTTCAGATTGTATTTTTGTAATAACCTATCGTACATATCATTGAAGGCTGCTTTGGCTTCCTCTTCAGAGTTTAATCCAAGTTTAACTCCTTTAACGTCTGTTTTGTGAAAAATTTCAGGCGAAATAGCTTTAGCAACTAATGGAAAACCAATTTTCGAAGCCGTGGAGGATGCATCATTCTCATTTGTAACCAAAGTAAAATCAGGGACTTTAATTCCATATTGAATCAAAATTTCCTTTGCAGATTCTTCTGTCAATACCTTATCTGCACTGGCGATGATCTCCACGACGGGTCGTCTAGTTATTTTGTTTCCAGCATTATAACTCATTTTCTGTACTTCTTATCTCCTTATTTTCGTCTTTGCGTATTTTGGGTATATGAGGCTGATGTAACATGGTTAATTGCCTATGGGCACCAGCCTTAACCAGACAAAGCAATATAACTATTGTCGATAATAAAACGGTTTTGATAATACTAAAGAAACTCACTAAACTTTTCTCTTGAAAAATAAGAGCGGATATAACTTCTTAAGAATATTAGAGAATTATATTTCTTGTCAAATACTTTACATGAGAAATAGCAAAGAAAATTAAAATTAAATGTACCCGAGCCCTTTAAGATCGTCTTCAAGTTCTTTTGTTTCAGATTCGGAAAATACATTGGAATTAGTTTCACCAATATGTTCTGCAACCCTCCTTTCAATCATGGAGGTTACAAAATCGTTTAGATCGGCATCTTCTATATTGAACTCTTTTTTTAAGGAAGATATTGTTGTTTCAGGGATATATACTGCTATTTTAGTAGACATTAGCAAAAGAAAAGAGTGACACAGTATATAAGAAATTTTCGGAAAGCACATGCCTCTTCTTCCCTGTTAACCCCAAGTAAGACAAACTCGTCATCTATAGTGTTTGTATCTTTTACTGGTAATCATTAATTCAGTTTAGAGATACTTTCACAATTTTTATCATTCTATCCCTTCCTTACGCCTATTTTGTCCCACATACCACTCCTTGTGGTACTTCTTGTGAAGAAGATATTAATGACACAAGCACATTGTTTTTTAATCGGATGCTGTCCAATTCAAAGGCAAAGGAAGACAAGAACGCAAAATCAGTACAAGTTCTGAAGTGGCTATTACTTTATTATCCCTTAAGGTATATTCTATGTGCTTCGTTTATTGCATATGTCCTTTTGAACAATGTTGAATTTATCAAAACAACAGAATTTCAAACCCTGGGTCATATGCTTCATTTTTTCCACATATCATATTTTTACGTGCACGAACGCTTTTTCGTTGGTAGCATTGCCCCATCCCATGAGATAACTTTGCCGATATATACACAAATCCTTTTTTTTATCTTTTTTCCTACCATAGCGATTACTTCAAGAACTAATCCTATAACGCGTTTAAAGATTCTATCCTTCGGGGCGTTATGCTTCGTTGTATTTACAACATCTCAATTTTTAACCATCGCTACTATGCTTGTACTTGGCATTCTTACATCTATATCATTTGTACAAACTAGCATTTTTGTTACAATAGTGTCTGGGAGCCTGATCATAGAATTACTGCTATTCTCTACTTTGACATTACCCAAGAGAACTAAAATTAAGTCCATAATAAAAAGAAGTTACGTCAGAGAATATGCATGTTTAATTGGAACTTTAATGAGCTCATTCTTGTTTATGTATTTTCTATTAAATTTTTTGAAAATAGAAGCAGATTCACCAATTCTGGCTTATGCATTACTTAACCTTAACATAACAACTATAATGACTTTTAGCTATTTTATGTCATACTTTATCTATAAAGTAAAGGTGCCAAAGTGGTCAAAATATGACTATGAATCCAATGGACAGCCTATTAGAACACCGACCTCGATATCTTTCCTAATAGCTGCATATAACGAGGAAAAAATCATCGCAAGATGTATTGAGAGCATAGATATGGCAGCCTCAAAGTATGCTGGTAAGACAGAGATAATTGTCGTTAACGATGGTTCTACTGATCAGACTTCTTTCATAGTTGCTGAGATTATAAGAAAACTCAAACATTCAACTGGCAAAATTTTTACTATTCCTAACTCTGGTAAAGGATTCGCATTGCGATATGGAGTTGAAAGAACTTCGGGAGATATTCTATTCAGGATAGATGCAGACTCGATATTAGATGAAGATGCCATTGGATCAGTAATGAATCATTTCAAAGACCCCGAGGTAGGTTCTGTGGGTGGAATGCTTTTTCCAATAGAAGCAAAAAGCGTATGGCAAAAAACTGTAAGCCTGATGTTCATCTACTACATGTCGCTTGTCAAAAGAGCTCAAGAATTATTTGATTCGATAATAGTTCAGGCCGGAGCATATTCTGTGTATAGAAAAAATGCCCTAGCAAAAGTAGGAGGGTGGGCAGATGATCAATTTGGTGAAGATGGAGAATTAACTAACAGGATGGCAAGATTTGGTTACAGGTCAGAGTTAGAATTGCAATCTATCGTGTATACAGATTTTCCTGAAAGTCTAATTGGCCTAATACATCAACGCTCAAGGTGGAATGTCGCATTTTATTATTCTCGTGGAAGGAATTTGGATCTCATTACAGAACTTGAGAACCCTAGATCAATTGTATTTCTAATTAATTTAATATCTCACGGTGTAGGATTTGTACGCAGTATAACTTGGGCATATCTTGCAGCGTCTATTGTTACTCTGAATTTCTCATTATTTCACGTGGCATCTTTCTTAGGAATTACTAAAGTCGCGGTTATCCAAGCAATAATTTACGGGGTTGAACTTATAGTATTAACATATTATCTCCATAAATACAAGAAACTTTATTATATCAAATGCTTCCCTGTACTCCGGCTAGTGAGTTTTATACTTTCAACACTTATCAAACCTCAGACAATGGAAATTCTTCTATCATGGTCATGCAGGTGGAAACAATATAGCAAAGAGTCATTTGAAGATTTAAGAAAAGAGGTAAAAAGAAGTGTGGATCCTGGTTTCTAAAGAAATTGACGATAGAATAATAATAGTGGCTTAGCACATGGCCGTGATATATATGACAATGTTTTTCTATCTGCAACAAAGACATTGTCCTGCTGCTTCAACCTCCCAACAACTATGCTGATTATACTCGTTTGAGAGAAATAAATATTGTTTGAAAAAATAGAAAATACATGATTTGAATAATTTTGGTGATTCAAGATTCTGGAAAATCTTAAAGAGTATAGTCTGATATGCTATATACCTTTAACAAATTCTACAATTGATGAAAAATCCTGATAAAATAGAGGAGATCGAGCTAGCCAAATTTTTTGCATTGCAGACTGTCTCTGTCTCATAGAGATACTTTATGGCATCAGTTAATTACGAAATAGTGCCATGAATTCTAATGCTGCCTATAAGTATGGTTGTACCATTCTAAAAATCCCTTTACCTTTGGCAAATCAGCTGAAGATTCAGGCCAAACAGTCACCCCATCGACATATCGTTTAGCAACTAAAGAAAATGACTGTTCCATATTCAAAAGGGTTCCATTGTTTGTGGATAACTCGGACATTATTCTAATATTTGGATTAGCTGCCTTTAAGGCATTA
>DATDNG010000411.1:0-2123 GCA_036518375.1 Nitrososphaeraceae archaeon
AGACTATCTACCATTATTGTCAAATGATAGAATTTGGGCTAATGTTGAGTAGCTCTATATTATGGTAGTTTCATTTCCGCAGCAACCAGACTCCCAACTACAACATAACACAATCGACAAATGCATGAATGATGCTATAATGATATATATGATAATATCACATATTCATTTGAGTTAACAGTGTATTACCGTGGTCACTACTTCAACATCTACTACTACCCACCATGGACAAGAATTTTGGAGTCTTTCCCCTACAGAACTACTTCGACAATTTAATACGACACAAGAAAAAGGATTAGCATTCGAAAAAGCCAATCGCCAGCTTTCAGAATATGGAAAAAACCTTGTACATTCACAAACGAAGACAGATTCACTCTCATTATTAATATCCCAATTCAAAAGCCCAATCATAATCATTTTTATCTTTACTGCAATATTATCATTATTTCTTGGTCAATCTGAAGATGCTTTGATAGTTATTACAATTGTTATTCTAAGTGCAATACTTGGTTTTTGGCAGGAAAAAGGAGCAACAGATGCTATCAACAAACTGTTGGCCATTGTACAATTAAAAACTATGGTACTTCGTGATGGAATAGTACGTGAAATTCCTTCTGAAGATATCGTTCCAGGCGACATAATCCTAATCAAGTCAGGAGACAGTGTGCCTGCAGATTCTATAATTCTTGAATCCAAAGACCTTTTTGTAAATGAAGCAACATTAACTGGTGAAAGCTATCCAACAGAAAAATCTGTGAAAATACTGCCAAAAGACACCCCACTTAGAGAATTAACAAACTCACTTTTCATGGGGACTTTTGTAATAAGTGGTACTGCAAAGGCATTAGTAATAAGAACTGGTGCTAATACTGAATTAGGCAAAATCTCTGATAGACTAAAACATAGAGCACCAGAGACAGAGTTTGAAAGAGGCATAAGAAGATTTGGATATTTTCTTATGGAAATAACACTTATGCTAGTTATCTCTATCCTGGTAATTAATGTATATTTTGGTCGTCCAGTTTTAGAATCATTTCTATTTTCTTTAGCATTAGCTATTGGACTTACTCCACAACTTTTGCCTGCAATTATAAGTGTTAATCTCTCTCATGGTGCAAAAAGGATGGCTAAAGAAAAAGTAATTGTGAAGCGACTTGCATCCATAGAAAATCTTGGAAGCATGAACATACTTTGTTCGGATAAAACAGGGACATTAACAATTGGTGAAGTAAAACTACAATCGGCAATAGACATAGAAGGTAATGATAGCAACAAGGCTCTTATGTATGCTTATATTAATGCTGTTTATGAAACTGGATTTACAAATCCTATCGATAAAGCTATTAAGGAATTTTGTGACAGTAAAAACAAATCTGATGTATATTCTTCTTTCTTCAATTATCTTAAATTAGATGAAGTACCCTATGACTTTATCCGCAAAAGACTGAGTATCCTTGTTTCTTCTTTAGATAAATCACATTTTTTTATAATAACCAAAGGCGCTTTATACAATATACTTGAAGTATGTTCATATGCTGAGACGACTGATGGAAAGATCGTTAATATATCGGTAGTCAAACAAAAAATTCAAAGTAGATTTGAAGAACTAGGTAACAAAGGTTTCCGTATTTTAGGTATATGCTATAAAAATATGGAGCTTCACGGTAATAGCAATAATGATGCTACATCACCTTCTATAACTAAAAACGACGAAACCAATATGACTTTCTTAGGGTTTCTTGTCTTCTTTGATCCAATAAAACCTGACGTAATAGAATCAATATCTAATTTAGAAAAACTTGGTGTATTTCTTAAGGTAATTAGTGGTGACAACAGACATGTTGCTGCTCACGTAGGACAACAAATAGGGCTATTGAATCTTCGTGTTCTAACTGGGCCGGATCTGCATCACATGAGCAATGAAGCACTTGTAAACCAAGCCAATAAAACAGACATTTTTGCAGAAATAGAACCAAATCAAAAAGAGCGTATCATATTAGCATTAAGACAATCGGGAAAGAATGTTGTCGGTTATATGGGAGATGGAATTAATGATGCTTCTGCACTTCATGCTGCTGATGCTGGTATTTCTGTAGATACAGCGGCAGATGTTGTAAAAGAAG
>DATDNG010000412.1:0-3089 GCA_036518375.1 Nitrososphaeraceae archaeon
ATAAGGTAACTGCTAAAGAAGATCTATTGCTTTCGATATTGCTGTTAGGCCGCATTTTTGCACCACTATGTAAAACTATCTTCCACGACAAATAAAATCGTAAGATTACACCTTGCATGTAATTGTATACTCATCAGATAACAAAGCATGAATTATTTGATGTTTATGAAAACTATCATATCTATGACCATAAGAAGGTTTGTAGGATTTCCCGAATGATTTTGCTATATTTAAACTCATATTGTATATGAAGAGATCATAATCAGGAGACCCTTGGGAGGAGTTGCTAATAAGAAACAAGTTATAATAAAAATTCTTAAGACGTTTCAGAAATTCATGAAGCAAAATGTTTTACAATAAGCAAAGTCTTTTGTTGTTTCAGTCTTTATACCTTTCTATTCTAAGTATCGGAGGCAACACAAACAAAATAGAAAAGATACCGCCTAACAACCAAGCAATCTGATAACCTAAATGATGTACAATTGATGAAAAAACAACAGGAACCCAAAACGCACCGAACAATGATAAACCATTGACCCAACTTACGGAAAGGGTTTCGTATTTAGAATGCAGATAAGGATTTCTTGTTCTATATGATTCTTTTGATGCAGTATATACTATAGTAAATACACCAGATGAAAAGATTCCTACTAAGAGTGTTGAGACTACAACAACATATAGTGCTGAGCTATTTTCTATGATACCAATTGCGGCTACGCTAATTGACATACCTAGCCCACAGAAGAACAATAGTTTCTTGACATGTGTAATTCTATCATAGATCATACCAAATACAGGAGCTGTCACCAGCGAAAACATCAAACTCAAACTTCCGACCAAACCAGCCATTGCTGAATTAATCTTCAATGAATCCTCCATATAAAAGACAATAAATGTCAAAGGCAGCCCCCATGCTATTTGTGCTCCAAGCAATATCAGTCCAAATCCAAATAGAGATTTATCAAATATTATTTTCTTAATATCAGATATCCTAATCTTAAAACCTCTAACGTTTTCTTGTTGCTTGCTTGGTGATAAGACAGCTAAAAGCAAGCTGGTGACTAGTCCTAATCCTCCACTTAAGACAAAACTTTGTCTCCATCCTATAATTTCCGCAAGGATCACCCATCCAAAGAGTCCAATGATACCGCCTATAGAATGAGCCGAATTAAGTAAACCAACTCCCAATCCCTCAGAACCCTTTCCCAAATATGTTGTAATCAAAGTAACACTAGAGCCAAAGAAAAATGCCATTCCAAGGCCAACTATAAACCGTAGTATTTCTATTTCTTGTAATTGCGATGATATACCACAAAGCAGTGCTGCTGATGAAGCTATCGTTATTCCATAGATCGCAGTTTTCCTCGCACCCTGTTTTGCAGCAATGATTCCACCGGGTACTTGAAAGGTACCCACTCCTACAAAGAAGCTTGCAGTAATTAGTCCAAGCAAGGAAACATCTTGTTTGAAATCTGATGCTATATGCGAGAATATAGATGCAATATTGAACCAATTTATTGCATATACTATCCTTGCAAGTATCAAAGTTACGGCGGCAGGGAGATTGGCTTTATCGAGTTTTTCCAAATTGATATAGGCTTTGGAATACTGGATGATAGATATTTTATTGTTGCAATGTTCCTTGGTAGCCAAAATATTGTTCAAGGTGGGAAGATATTGTATAGCGCATAAATAAGCGCAAAACGCGAGATAAGATACCATTCGAGAATTACCTTTATGAATACAATATGATATGCTGACGAAATGATAACAGGACGAGTTAAGAAATGGAAGTATCTACACAAGTTTCATAGTGGATGGAAAACAAACATAGGTCACAGATGTGATAGAATTTGAATTACCATATGGCGTAGCAAGGAGGTTAATGTTATGGAAATGTTATGGAAAACCATTCAATATAGGAAAAATAGCTACGAATAAAGCTTTGTTATAACTAGAATCAATTAACAAAGATGAGCCAGAAGATACTTTTAAGGTGGTGAAGGTGGTGTTAAGTTATAGGAAAAGACTACTATATGTTGAGCATACTGATATCATTGATTCGATACATTGCAAGTACGTCTGTACTTCCTCATATTTATTATCTAGAATTTAAATTAGAAAAACTCATTCGTTGAAATTGCAGGAACAAGTCTGCTAGTAGTACTAGAAAAAGTAGAATAACCTGATGTGGCGAGTTTACATAGTAGTCAAACATTATACAAAAAAGCAATTGCAATAAGGGGAATTGGAATATATGTCTATTAGATTATCAAGAGCAGCTGTGGGTAAAACTAGGAACAGTCAAAGTGGATGCAAATATTACACCATAACCCAATTATTATGAATTCTCTAATTTTCTCTGATTAAGGTTTGTAATTCACTTAAACTCTTAAGTAATATCCTAGCTAATATCCATTGCTTGGCGGTGATATGAAGAAATGAGTTTTAGTAATAATGTTGAACCTGAAGATTGGTTTACGCGATTCTTTGGTTCATCGAGAAGAAGAAGAACTGAGAACTGGTTTGGTGATGATGATACATTTGCAGGATTTGATCAAATGAGAAGACAGATGGAAAAAATGTTTGAAGAGCAGCTTGAAGATGTGCAAGCAAAGGCTCCAAAGGAATTAGTAAGAGAATATGAGACACCTGAAGGTGGTAAAGTAAGGGAGATAGGACCTATTGTTTATGGTTATTCTGCTATCATTGGTCCTGATGGCAAACCAAGAGTAGCGCAGTTTGGTAACGTTAAATCACTTGGTAGCAGTGGTAGCGATAATGAATGGAGAATTACTCCTGCTGGACCTCAAATCACAGCAGAAAGAGAACCTTTGGTAGACATGATTACCTCTGATAAAGAAGTCAAAGTCGTAGTAGAGCTACCTGGAGTTAATAAAGAGAACATCAAGGTAAATTCTTATGATAACTCAGTGGAAATATCGGCCAATACTTCAGACAGAAAGTATCGTCGAATAGTTGATTTACCACCAGAGGCTGATACCCAGGTTGCTAAATGTAATTATAAGAATGGAATACTCGAAATTGTATTTAACAAAAAACAAGAATCAAAGCTTAAGGGAAAGGAG
>DATDNG010000413.1:0-3116 GCA_036518375.1 Nitrososphaeraceae archaeon
TAACCATCGCTACGGACTATTGGAGTAGTGTATGCAAAAACCCATCTTTTAGTATCTGGTGAAACATATGGCTGCTGGTAATATACATTGTCGACATTATTCTGAAATGATGGTCTAAAGAATGGTGTCATCCATTCGGTAAAGGATAGATTATTGTCAGGGGCAATCTTCTTCAAGACCACCCTGGTAATTTCTTGTCCATTTGTATTTATTAAACAAGTCTCATCTACATTGAATCGTTTCTGGAAATTATAAATCCACTGATCAAGTTCATTCTTAACAAGTCTTTGTTGTGGTGTAAATTGCATTACTCCACTCTTGTCATGTACATCTCCCGCCATGGTATCTCGTAAGTCAAAATATCTTACAAAAACTGGATTTTTGACACTAAACAGTAAATCCTGCGCAGCTCTATAATGAAGATCATTTATCAAATTCGCTTTAGTTTGTACTTGATCGGTCATTTCTTTGATTTGAGAATCAATTACAGCTGATTCTAGAAACTTAAAAGCTATAAATGAAGTAGCCACAACTGTACTGACGATAATTATTGAAAATAGTATTACAAGTTTTGACTTTATTTGCACCATAACTGATTAATTTACGATCCTATAAAGTGTTTCTGCATACAAATTGACTCTGTTAGCCAAAATGAACAAGAATCAATGATTTTTCATAATGACCTAGACCAAAAGTTATTAGCCATGGCACCTTCTAGAGAATTATTCTAGGCCAACAAGATCTCATAGAAAAACCGGAAAATTAGAAAAAGAAAATAACACGTTAAAACATTATGCGAGATACAATTGGTTAACTTATTATTATTGATAATCGAGAATTATCTCGAGAATTAATTGAGTTTCTACATGCTGTTGTTCCATGGTTTAAATGAGCACAACCTACAAATCAGATAATTATAGAAAATATAGAGAAGATAAAAAAGGCTCAAATAGTTAAATCTGTTCGAGTTAAAATAAACGTGATCTATGACTATTCAGAAAAAAGACGATAAAATACAATATGGTTCAGTTACATTCCTTGTGGTATTATTAGAAGCAAACGCATCAAGACTTCTGAGATAATAGTAGACGCATACAAGAAGATTACAATCAGGACACCACTAGACAAAGACATATCCGAGACTAGAAAACTTATTTTAGGTAAGGCAAGTTGGATACTAAAAAAACAGAAAGAATATAAAGATACAGTACTACAAATAGTAAAACCTAGTTTTCAGCAAGGTTCAACTTTACCATACCATGGAAAAGATTATCCAATCATTTTGTTTGCCCGTAGATGTATGGATAAAGTCTGAAAGTTAGTAGAATCATTAATTGAACTTTGGAACAGAATGTTATTGTGTGCCTGACATAGCTACTTTTCAAAATAATAAAAGTAAACTATTGGTTAAACCAAACATCTTTTATTCGTCTTTTTTTTACTTATCTCATGAATTTTTGCTCTGAATGTGGACAGGAACTTGCTGCTGGTACTGAAAAGTTCTGTCCTAATTGCGGCCAGGATCTAAAGAAAGGTGGAGTAAGAGGAGGGGAAGCCCATTCAGGGACAGTAAATATAAGCCAACAAGAATTAGCAAATATTCAAGATCCAGAATATGCAAAAGCTTTGAAAGATTTTTCTGAGAATATTAATCGGCAGCTTAAAGGAAGACAGATACCAGAAGAGCAGATAAAATCTATAAACACCAGTCTAGAAGAACTTGCAAAGGAAGTTCAAGGTGTCAAGCCAGGAAGAGAAGAACAAATAGATTATCCTATACAACTAAATATAGAATCAAAAACTGTCTCTATAGTACAACAAATACTAAATGTTCTACCAGAAGCAGAAGAAACTGCAGCCACATTTAGACCACTAGATCCATTTAGCAAACTAATTGGTAAACGAGTAGCACAAATAGTTGAAGATATAGCAAAGAGAAGAAAATTGTAAAGCTGTTATTACATATTGCTATACCTTGACCGGCATCATGAAATTAAGAAGATATTCTAAATTGGTTCACTTCAGCCCACTCAAGTTCAATTTTTTCCAAGGCAACTCTTTCTATATGAAGAAACAAATCAGTTTCTATTTATCCCATAATTCAAGCAGCAAGTATTTTGATATAGATGAATGTAGGAATTTTTGGATCTACAAACGTTATGATATTAGTTTACTGCTAGTTTAAGAATAGCTTATGTACGTTTTCTTTTGTGACATGTAACTTGTAGACTTCGTCTCTATGTAGTAGAAAGATCTGATCATGTAATTCGAATAGCTCTAACATGTCTTTTATCCCTGAGTTTAACAAAGTTGCAGTGTTGTATGTACAATACGTCAAGCCAGCTATTCTATTAGTGTTATAGGCTTGTTCAATAGTTAATGCCTGCTTCAATGAGGCTTTTGCTACATCGTTTATCAGAAAATCCAGACAACATACCTGCTTGTCATTAGCCTTTTTAGCCATGTTTTCAATCATCCTGCCAAAATATTTCATGATGTTTTTTTGACTTATTTGAGTTTGTTGCTTTTGCTGCTGTGGTTCTAATGGATGGTCATCATTCTTGTCCTGATAATTTACTGCTGCAATAGTATCAGCTGGAGTATAATAATAATATGGCTCAATTGTTGCATCATACCATTTAAGTTTAGACAAAAGTTCAGATGACTGACTGCCTGGCGCACCACAAAAACATCTAAACAATTCACCTTCCTTGGCAAGCCTATCCATTGATTTTAGCAATCCTGTCATTGATTCTTCATCTGAATAAATTACCAAATAATGCTTCCTTGGAACCTGTGATTGTTGATATTTTAACCATTTATCTACTGCATCCTTTACTATTGAATTTATAGAAACACCTCTTTGATTTGCCATTTCTCCTAGCTGTGCATGAATTTTATCATCAAATCCTCTAATTATCAGATTGTGTGCCACAATAACTATTAGCTGAGTTCATATTTATATATATCAATATCATGATATCATTTTAGTATACATTTATATAATGCTATCATGATATCATATACTATGAATCGGCTTGATCATAACCAAGATAAAAATCAAACTGCAATAGAAGAAGGAAAGAGTTTAAGGCGAATCATAGTGACATTGGATG
>DATDNG010000414.1:0-3883 GCA_036518375.1 Nitrososphaeraceae archaeon
ATCTAAACTATACTGATAGTAATCAATCAGGAGTTAGTTCAACAGTCGCTAGAGCCGGAGACGTTTCGGGAGAACCAACTACCAATGAAGCAACGAACAGAAAGACAGCATCAAAAATGGCAAACTTACTTGAGGGTTTACAGTTCCCGGCAACCAAAGAGGATATAAAAAATCATATAAATAAAAAGTCTCCGGCAATGGGAAATAGGATTAATGATGTGTTTGAAGCTGTCCAAAACAACCTTGAAGATGGAGTTAGATATAACAGCGCTTATGAGATAGAAAAGGCTGCTGGATTGGTGGAAAAAAAGAATTGATCTCAGTATTGCAATGTATATGCGATGTTTTCATCGATGTGAGTACTTTGCAGTATGCATTCAAAAATTGAATCCTCTGAAAATAGAGAGTGCCTGAACGATAATAATAACAATCTTATAGAATATTATACCTTTTCCATTTTTTCTGCTCTCTTTCCATTTGTTTGGTTCTGAATGCTACATCAGTTGTATTTATAAAATTGATAGATTCACATACTTGATATATACAATAAACATGAATTAGTAAAGGTTACAATGGCAGACAATGAAAAAAAATCATCTGCTGCAACACCAAGAAGGAGAAGAACAAAAAAAGAAAAGGATTTATTACAAAACAAGAGCAATCAAGACAATTTAGCATCAGCAATAATGACACTTGAAAATATTAATAAGAACCATTTTCGGGAAATTAACAAGATTATAAAAAGCAGGATAAATGAATTACTTGATATATTAAAGGGCGATGATCAAAAATTTAGCCTATCTGTAAGGGCAGCAAATGCCATTAGCATGTTAGATAGAATGACGCAAGACAAGGCAATGAAGTCGCACATTAGAACGATGCTATGGCAGGTTGTATCAAATCTTGAAGGAATAAGAGAATAAGTATTTTATCATTGTTTAGTCGAGAGTACTTACTCCTCAGCCCAGATCTAAATAAGCCAAGGATATAATTCCTATACGCTTCATGGGGAGAAAAGAGTCAAATGCAAATATTCTTCTGGGGTATCTATCTAACATCCAGTATAGGCTAAATCTAAATACTCAGACGAAATTCGCTTACAAACTAGAGCTCAAATCATACTTATATTCCTTGAAGCAACAATGTAAGGCTCCGGAGTCACCTTCCAGATATGGCCAACTTTATTTTCTCAATATTCCTTACTACTTACTCACAAAGAGCACAAATACTATTTCTAATCAACTATTATTTTACAAGGGATTATTTAGCATTTTCTTTTTGACTCTTCTATATCCTTCAGAACAGAATCATTATTTGTATCCAATAACTGCTATTTAGGTTTGGTTTTCATTTATCGTGATATAATAAATTAGGAGAATTTGGAACAGCTTTTACCACTATATTTGCAAGTATCTGAAAGAGATCTTCATCCCTGCGGTTGAATCCAACTTCTATTTCTTTTGGATAAAGATGAAAGCATTGCCTGGGTACCGCGGTCAACGTATCGCGATAATGATGACTATAACTCATTATCCTGATCGTCATCAGCAATATGAAAATATTCTATTCATAGTATCGGCTCTTATACCTGGTAGTCCTATGAATATTCGCCATATAAATATGACATAGTTTAAGTTCTTACTTTCATCAATTTAATATGTCCACGAGTACAGTTACGATCTCTATTCAAATGCTTTACTGAAAGTTTCTTTGCCATTTCCTTTGATAATTTTTCATTGGATATGTACCCGCAATTGTTACATGTAACAATGTAGCTCCAACTTACCATTATCATAAATGTATTTCTTCCATATTTTTATTTTATATAAAGTAAGGTTCTGCAAAACTACCGTCTGTGGTGTATGGCAGATTTCTATAATAAACACATATAAAGAAACAATCAGTAAAATTAGAGGTAAATTTATGTTGTGCCAGACCACTTCTTCATAGTTGTTGTTTATCCCAAGTACTCTATTCGGAGATTTCCAGATATGGTCTTGTCAAAAAGAGGCGAATTATTTTCAAAAACCAGATAAAAGTTCCCAGCATGACTAATATATTTTAGAATTTGTTCTGCTTGCAAATAGTCGCCTGATAACATAGGTGGCCTGCATTTATTAAAGTCTATAGAGCCTTTTAAATCAGGGGATGGACAATTGTCTGCCTCATATAATTTCAGAGTCACAGTATTAATTATGCTTCCAGATGCGCGAATATAGCCTTTCAAATATGAGCTTGTAACGTTTTGAGGAATATGAAATTTTGTCCAATAGTTATGTCCAACAGTTAATCGTATCGGACCAGTAAATATCATAATAGTTTTATAATTGTGTGTTTGTGATTGTCCTTGAATACATGGTAACAAAAATTGCATAATGAGAAATCCTAAAGTCGTGGACAAAAGCGTTTCTTTGTACATTACGGAAAACCCTGCTTCAAATAGCCTAAAATAACTATAAAAGGTTAGTATCTCTATGCAATTTATTGAATTTGGTTTCCGCTCGTTTATCGTTATCTTAACTAGTTAATATCTGCTCGATATATATCCTGAATACTTGTTCGTTGTGATAGTGAGGGTTTAGCATCATAATAACAGACAAAAGATTTTCCACTTTAAATTTACCTTGTGAAAATCCCAATGAATATGGTGAGCAACGATGCGGCAACTAGACATGAAGCTGCAATAATTACGAATTTTAGCATATTATTCATCCAACGCTGTGTGTTTATTATAGGGCTATAAGAATATATGTTCGAGAAATCTATATTACCAGCATTATATTAACTGCTTGACGGTAAGTCGATCCCTGTGTATGGTTATGCCATGAAAAGGATCAAAATGGTATCATTATTTTACATTCCGATTATGCCCATAGGAGCATGATCGGGTTGTAGTATATACATGCAAAAAATAATCAACTTGGGTTTATTAACAGAACATAGAAGAACATGTCGCAAATATCAAAGACAACAAAGCTCTAAGACCTGAAGACGATGGAAACTAAACCGAATAGAGTTAGATAGATACAGATTAGATATGTAACCCTAACGGCATAAAGCTCATAATTAAGAATAGAAAAATATGAGTTGAAGTTGGAAGTTAATTAAGTAGATATGGACTTCGTACTATATGGCGACACTTTGTATAGGTATTACAAGGAAGAGGCAAAAAATTACTACACATATACAACAGCCAAAATAATAGCATCTCCACTCAAGATCCATTTTGGGTAAATATCCATAATAACAAATAGAAACAATACTAAAAACATGACATTTAATCCAGAACATTACGGTTGTTATCTGAGATGCGTTTAAGAAACTACCAGTCGAATGTACCGCATTATTTTTATGATTTAATGCATCTATTGAAGCTACCTATGATTAGAACAACCTCCTTTAGTGTCTTGGTAAGAATTACTGCATTAATATTTATCGTCGGAATGTCGGCCGTGCCTATCGTATCTATAACGTATACACCAGCAGCAGCCATAAGTATAGGAGGTACGGCTGGAGTTAATAGTAGCCAACATAATATTACGAAAGGTGTTGGACCAAATATTACAGGCTCCCTTCCCCTGCAAAATATGAAAGCAAAAGCGATTGGATCAAAAATACATGTCAGTTTGGCTAACGCTTCAACCATTGCAGAAAAAACTGTGGGTCCTAATACGCATGCCGTATCTGTGAGACTTGGAGTGGTACATGGATTCGTAGTGTACATAGCATTGGTTTCAGATGTCAATCATGGCATCCATAACGTATTAGTGGATTCTGGAAACGGGAAAGTTCTAAACTCTACTAAACTGTCTATTGCGACTATGATGATGCGGCACGGGTTCCAGTAAGGAAATACCAAGGATGCTCGGTAACTCTTTAAGTA
>DATDNG010000415.1:0-6886 GCA_036518375.1 Nitrososphaeraceae archaeon
TATACAACTTTTACAAAACACACGTACTATACACAGAGATCAAGTTCTTGATGAGCTAATTCTAAGCTTTACTCACGATCGACCGATTGACTTTATGATACTAGGAATACAGCCAACAGGCAAATATGTAGAGCTACCACATGTAGTTGTAATGAAGTTCAACGGTAACAAGATAGCGCATCAGCATATATATTGGGATCAAGCATCACTTCTAGCGCAGATAGGCATCTTAGATGCCAACAAATTACCAGTAGCAGGTATTGAGCAATCAAAAAGGCTTCAAGAGCTAGCAGCAAAAGAAACTAAGGAAATTATTAGCAAGCAACAGAAAAATAATGACAGTTGAGATAGATATCTTCTTTCATATGAATAGCAATATCATTCCATAATCAATTTGGCATCAGAATCAATATCAAATCACAATAGTAGGTAAAATTTCTTATTATTTGAATCCATCTCACTATTGTTTGCTAGAATTCGAACCGTTGCTGTTGTATTATTTGTATCATTATTGATGATACAAACACTCATTGTTGTTGATAATATAGGAAAAATGGAAAGGTGTATTTAGGAAAATGTTAATTACCAAGACTTACTAGTTTGTTAGACGATCAAATGACCAACAAAGCATATACCCAAAATATAGCGACTATTGGAATAACAATATTCTATCTGGACCATAAAAATGATATGATCATCAACTATCTTCCAATATTATATATGTGATTATTACAAAATCGCGATTAACCCTGCTAATGACAATCGATACTCAAATATAGTATTCTAATATCTTTTCAATAGCATCTTTATCCTCGCTAGCTGCGTATTCCTGATATCTCGTAAAATCAAGTGGAGTAATTATACCAACAGGTTTGTTTGTATTATCTTTATCATCTACAACAAGTAAATGCCTTACATTATTTTGTAACATCATATCAGCTGCTATTGATGGTGACGAGTTAGAGCTAATAGTAATAAGAGGAGAAGACATTATCTCTTTATTTGTCACCGTGCTGGTACGTACATCATTTATGCACACCTTTCTAGCTAAATCACGTTCGGTAACCATACCCTGCGGGTTACCATCAGCATCAACTACTAGCAATGAGCTCACGTTCTTGTCTTTCATTTTGGTAGCTGTTTCTTGAACAGAATTCATTTCTTCAATGATCTCTAGTTTTTTCCTCATCATATCGCTGACAGTTAAGGTCATGAGATTATACAATTGTCATTTCGCTTTTAAATATAACGACTAGTAACGCCTAGTGGGTTATGTCATAGTGATTTACATTTGATAAATTGAGATTGGAGGATACAATTCCTGCTCAATTACCAAAAATACCGGGACATGAGATAGCCAGTTGGATACAAGAAATAGAAAATACAGATCTAGACTAATTAGCTAACAAAGATGATATTGTGAGAGCATTAACCACTAAAAATAACTGTTTTTAGCTAGTTATCACAGTTCAGAATAGTCGAATATGAAGGATGCTTATAATATTATGGGCTATTTTGTTATTCTTGTTATTTAATACAAGAAGCTATGGCATGAATACTGAAGCTAAATTATCTGAGAAAGAAAAGGTATTCAGCTGTAAAGGCAGTGAAATTCTATGAATACAGATGTAATAGCCCAGCTATCAGATCAAGTCATGGCTTTATCGGTAAGAATGCAGGAGACTGAGTAGGAGAAGCAGGTACATACCCAGTCATATAATGATTTGGCTGACTTCTAAAAAAATGCTCTCAGATCAAATCCAGATGTTAGTGCGAGAGCTAGTAGAACAGTTCTTGTAGCTCTAATACTTGTTGTTTGCTAAAGATAAGCTAAATGAAAATGTGGCTCCTCTTCCTTCTCCAGTCGAATCATTATTCACAGCCCGTATTCTGCCACCATGGGCTTCAACTATATTCTTTGATATGTATAAACCGAGGCCAATACCCATATCTGATTTTGTAGTAAACTTTGAAAATAACTTTGGGAATATGTCAGGATCTATACCCTCACCATTATCCGTTATCCTGACAACAACCTCCCTATTGTTGGTTTCTACTGATACAGATATAGTTCCTTCAGTTGTAAATTTAATAGAATTACTAAGTAGATTATCAATTACTTGAATTATTCGTCCTTTATCTGCTTCTATAAGGATAGGATCATCATTATCTTGAATTAGCAGCTTTTTGTATAGTTGATCTTGTTGTTGTTGCTGTCCTTCTACTCCTTGTTTTATCCCTTCTTTGTCAAATACACACTCCAGTCTGATATTCCTCTTAGAGTTTTTAATCTGATTTCTGTAGTCATCAACAGTACAAGATATTACTTGTTTTAAATCAAAACGTTCCTTGTTGAGTTTCAGTAATCCACTTTCTATTCTTGTAACATCTAATATATCTTGAGAAAGCCTCTGGAGCCTTTTTGCGTTCCTAAATATGGTATCTATTAACGACCGGCTTTCATTATCTCTTATCTTATGCAGAAGAATATCAGATAATGAAATAATGGGCTGAATAGGTGTTCGCAATTCATGAGCTGCCACATTGATAAATTCCTGTTGTGCTTTATCCCGCATGCTTAGCTGCTCATTTGACAATGACAATTGCTTATTTGCGGTTTCAAGCTCTTTGTTTGCATCCTCTAACTCCTTTCCTCTTCTCTTTACTTCCTCATTCAGACTACTCCATTTTATAAGAAATACAATTAATATTACAACAGCAGCAGTGGTACCAGCGATTAATGAAAACATCTTTACCCTTTCAGCAAAAAGAACATCATTAATATGTGAATAAATCTCTGTAGTAGGTGCAACTGTCCGAATAAAGTAGGCGGCTTTACCATTTGCATAAATTGGCTGGCCAGTGGATAACATTTCGCCATATCCAAAATTATAGATCGCATAGCCTGGCCTTCCAGCTAGTAGGTTACGAACAAAATCAGTTAAAACTTTATCGTGCTTGATAAATTGCTGCACATAATCTCCAAAAAAGTTCTTCCCGATCAAGTCCTTGCCTGTAGCTGTAGCCAAGATAGTCGCATTCTTATCATAAGCTACCAAGTACTCGTAATTAGCATTGCGAACATTTCCATACTGTGATAAGAAAGTTTCAAATGGTATAAGCGCACCTAACAAGCCAATATATTCTCCATTTTGTAAATTAATTATGGGATATTCTACAGCTATTCTATAGTTACCATCCAATCCAACAAAGCCATTAGAAAAGGTAGGTGTTTTTGATCCCATTGTCTCTTTTACCCAAGGTCTTGAAGAAATGTTTGTTCCTGCAAAGTTTTTCTGTCCTTTTGCAGCCAGACCAATTGTCTCAAATCCTGTTTTATCTGCAATTACAAGCCTATCGATTATGCTGCTATCGCGACTGTTAAGGCGAGTATATGTTTCTTCTGCTAATTTTTTTGTTTCATTACTATATAAATCTCCTTTCTGAAAGTAAATAGAATTTGCTAAACCATGAAGGTTGTCTACTACCAGGGTTAGGTCTGAACCAATATGTCTTGATAGAGATTGCATGTCTTTTAACTGATCTCCTATCTCTCGTTGAATTATGCTATTTCTGATATTCTCCTCATTTGTGTTTTCAAGGTAGAAGAATAGACCATAGGAGATAGCAACAATTAAAACTATGGAAATGATTGCCAATATCTTTCCTTTTCCTATCAATGGGTTAGGGTACTTCTTCTTCTTAGCTTGCAATTATAGCAATACGTACATATTAAATCCAAATCTAATTTTTAAACTTGAAGGCAACAACTCAGATACTTCCTGTTAGGAAGATCTTTGAAAGTAGCAGACGTGCAGCTATGGCTAAAAAGTCAATCGTATCATGAACGAATAGAAAAAGAGTCAGAAGATATCTTAGACTATACATATGATATTGGCAAAATATACATTTTCAATATCCATTTTTCTCTTCCCCACGGTTAGTTTTAATGTTGTTAAATGCTTAGAAACTTATGTTTTAAAGTCAGTTCTGCGCAGTGATAGGTATATGAGTTTGATTAATTTTCGAGAACAGTTATTAAAGTTAAAGGATTTTAATGAGGCATTTGAATTAGTAAAACTAGCAGTTAATATTAAATTCAATATACATAGAGCTGGATTAAGCCTTATTCTACAGGGCTTGCCTAGTAGAATAGGAGCATATCATATCCTCGGCTCTAACATAATTGTCGCAAATAGAACGATCTTAAATATAATCCAACAGCACAAATCAACCGAAGAATATAATTCATATTTGTTTATGGTATTGACACATGAATATCTTCATAGCTTCGGTATTGTAGATGAATTTCGAGTAAGACAAATGACATATGATCTGTGTTCTTCACTCCTTGGAAACGAACACGCCGCCTCGATAATGGCAAAGGAAGATCCTTCGGCATTGTTCCCAGAGCTTATTTTACTTAGAGAGAATAGATTTGATAAGCATTTCGAAGTCGTAAAGAATTTTGATAAAACAAATCAGTCTTATATCCAGTAATAATTATAAATTGACAATCACAAAAGTTTTCTGTTTAATTTGACTTTTTCATTATCAAATTGCGAACAAGCAGAGAACTCAGCTGAAATGCTCAGGGCATTGAGCAGAGCAGAGCAGCACACTGCAACGTAATAGCTCTGACAACAAGAGAGTCGGCAATATATTGGGTTGAGATTCCTCGTTTCTTTTTTTATTCAAGTTATTTGCTGTCCAAAAAGGATAAACCTTACAAACTCTCTTTAACAGAGAAGAATACTGATAGTATTGTTATCTTTAGCGTCCAATACAACACTAGCTTTACACGACACGGATCACGATTAGTCTTAAAATTTGATGAATAGGTCGTCCTCTATAAAAAGAGAAATAGTTGTAAGATCCCTAAAAAATCCTTAATGCATAATGATTTAGAAGTTTAATCGATGCATACCAAAAAAACGCTGTTGACCTAAGAGATCAGAAAAATTTCTGTATTGGCATTTTTTGATATGACGTAGGATGTTTCTGGTAAATTCCCAAAAATTTGTGAACGTTTAGTCTGAGTAATTCTTTTTCAGATGAACTTGGAATAATGCGTGCAAATATCAGAGATGACTGGATGATTGAAGATGCAACAGCCTGCGTTCGTTTCAAATAAGAAATAGGAAGAAGTGTAGCAGGATTGTTGCTTTCATTACTACTTAGTTAGACCAGACGGCAATGCAAATAAATCAAATGTTTCCGATATTGGATTTTGCAGTTCTCTACCATCAATGGCGGATATCGATATTTGTAGTGAATACGGTGAATCCTGTACTAGTACTGGTCCGCTAATGTGGAATACTCCATCGCTATGTGATGTTTTTAGATCCGGTCCCCAAGTTGTAAATTGTTGTTCCTGTTCGCTAACAGGTATGAGTTCCACGTCAAGTATACCATCACTATCAGTAAAAGTATGACTGTAAAGCGGTTTAGCAGTTGAATCTAGTATTGTCACACTGTAATCTAAAGAAATCGCTGGAGGAATTTTAATAGATTTAGGTACAAATGACAATACAACATTTTGTAATTTATTTGGATTGAATGGTATGCTATTGATGCCACCTATTTGCATGTCAAAGTTCTTACCTCGTTCAATATCAGAACCTACATTGATTATTCCAAATGCAGAAGGATTGAATTGGTCAAAGTACAGATATCTACCCGGATGGTTAAATTGATGTACAAATGACCCTCCGTTTGGAGGTATGACGTCTGATTGAATCGTTTCTGGTGGAGAATAGATGCTATTTGTGGTAACGGTGTGCTGTTCGTTATCATTGTTGAACCATATAACTGTCATTCCAGTTGGTATTGAAATCTCTTTTGGTTCAAATGTAGATTTACCCTCTGAACTAAATGGAATGGTGATTGCATAAACAGGTATATTTCTAGCATCATTGCCGCCGCCATTACCAGGATGTCCGCCTTTACTATTGTCACCATTGCCGCCATTACCAGGATGTCTGCCGCTGCTAGGACCACCGCCGCCATTATCGCCGCCATTACCAGGATGTCTGCCGCTGCTAGGACCACCGCCGCCATTATCGCCGCCATTACCAGGATGTCCACCTTTACTATTGTCACCATTGCCGCCATTATCGCCGCCATTACCAGGATGTCCACCTTTACTATTGTCACCATTATCGCCATTATCGCCGCCATTACCAGGATGTCTGCCGCTGCTAGGACCACCGCCGCCATTATCGCCGCCATTACCAGGATGTCCACCTACACCATTGTCACCGCTGCTGGAAGCGTGCATAGTTAATGGAGTTTCCTGTGTGTTGGATAACGTTGATCCCATTAGTCCTTGAGAGCCAAAAGGTAACTTCATGATTTGAGCGGTTGCTAGAGTAGGTGAATGGTTAATTCCTCCTATTAATGCAATAGCTACTGCTACTATCACAGCTAAACTTGTGTGGTTCATAATCTATACGTTGAATGCTTATGCGTAATCTAATGTATATTTAGGCTGTCAAACTTCTTGCCTTACCTTGCATCAATCATAAAGTAATAGTTGAGGCTACTATAATAAACAATAAATATTTAGTTATTGTTCAAAGCACTCCTTTTATTTCCTTGAGAAGTCATCATTTTGGGAATCAATGCATTTCCTATTGATTAGAGGGTTCGATAATAATTGGAGAAACAGTAGATTTATTGTCTAGCTCAGGTAGAGGACTAGAAAAACTATGAAACATGATCAAAGAGCAAGGCTTTGTAATTCACTTCGACAAGGGATCTGGAGATTTCAAATCTTACATTTAACGCAGCAGAAGTCTAATATATTATTTTGAATTAATAAATACGATTTTCTATCTTTTATTTGATATCAAGTCGAAATAGAAATATGCATAGAATAAAATGA
>DATDNG010000416.1:0-2487 GCA_036518375.1 Nitrososphaeraceae archaeon
TGGCATTAGAACAGGAATATAACAACCTACAGCACTATCTACAGACAAGAGAAGACCTTGGGCTACACTCTGCAGATAAGCAACAAGCAGACAGATTCTATAAGGTAATTAAGAAGAAACATAGATATCCATTATCTATAAGGAACGACCTACTAAAGATAGAACACAACCGTAACGCAATAGCAGAGTATTGGGTCAGAATACCAGTCAAACTTGTAAAAGGTGGCTTGTGGATTGGACTGATAAAACCTTACGAGCCAATACCTAAAGATGCCAAAATATGCGAGTCAAAGCTATACAAGCGAGATAATAGATGGTTTTGGATGTTGTTGTACAGAAAGATATTCCTGAGAAACCTTTACAAAAATACCAAAATGTAATAGGCGTAGACATGGGGATTAAACATATTGCTGCTTCTGTAGAGTTAGCAACCAATAAAACTGTGTTTTATGGCAAGAACTTGAACCATGTTCGAGGTCATTACTTTTGGTTACGTAGAAAATTAGGCATAAAGAAAGCGATAGACACAATAAGAAAGATTGGAAGCCATGAGAAGAGGATTGCTAACGATATAATACATAATATTAGCCGAGAGATTGTAAATAGGGCTATAGAGACTGACGCCGTAATAGTCTTAGGTGATATCAAACATTTACGCAGACGCAAACAAAACACGAGAGGAAGGAAGTTTAATAGAAAGCTATCAGGTTTTCAATACTACAAGCTAACACAATACATCAAATACAAGGCAGCACTTTCCGGTGTTAAAGTCATTGAGGTATCAGAAGCAAATACTTCACAATATTGTAGAAAGTGCTATCAAAAAGGTGAAAGAAAGATACAAGGTTTGTTTAATTGTATCAATCCAAACTGCAACATAAAGGAAGATAACGCAGATAGAAATGCTGCTTTTAATATTGCCTACCGCGGTTTAGGATATATTTCTAGACTAGGGATAACTGTGAACATGTCCAAAACTTTTGCTAGCATAGAAAGGAATGCGATGATGACAAAAGAAGCCTCTGGTTTTAACCAGAGGTAGTTCACTCAGCTGGTATTACAAGCATGATTTTCCTTTTCTCCTCGTTCATATTTTTATCTTGGCTTGCATTTGTTTGTTTTTTGTTTCTCTTTCCACTTTGAAATGTTATTGGCTCATCTTCATGTAATTCGATAACTTCAAACAACCTATTACTCACCTTTTGTGTCTTGTTGTAGTTCTTATTGTTGAAGCGCCTGTTCTTCATCATTATATGCATGTTTCTTGTGTATTTAGATGGAAGAGCACCTCATCAGAAGGGAGAGGGACAATATTTATTGTGTGCATTACACATCCATACAACAAAGGTATAGTTCCAGTTGCATCCTATACACAGAATTCAATCTCACTTTATCAGCAACAGCGGCTCATAGGCGCACACAGGACACACAAATAGTGAATATTGTCACGAAGAGTTTGAGAATGCAATCACGAGGGCTTTTGCTTTTATGCAACATTTTATTAAATTATTAACATCACTCTTATGGAAGGAGATAGCCCTCTGTTACTGACATCATTCTCTTTTTCCGACAATCATAGAGCTAAAAAATCGGTTTAATGAATGATATTTGTAAGCAAAATGTGAAAGAGCATTCAAATAAGTTTTGCAATAGTAATTTTTGATCTGTTTGCCAAGTGACATTCGCTCCAGTATTACTCCTAATACAAGGCGTACCATCGAAGTGATCTGAAATATTTATTCATCAATCTTCCTTTCTTTACTTACAAATGTATCGACAATAAAACCGACATCCTCTACTGACCTTGCCAATTTGCCAATTCGTATACAATCTCGAATATCCTGAGATTTATTCCATACTGCATCAGCTATGAGATCAGTAACTCCTTCCTCTACATTGTGATGTGAAAGTAGCTGCTTTGTGATTTGACAGAATTGTTCACAGGTATATGGTTCCAATTCCACAATGAAAAATCTAGATTGCAGTGGCGAAGATAATTTGTTGATATTATTACATGTTGCAAACACAGATGTCTTCATTTCAGCCGATCTGGTCCTACCATATTTTGTTTCGCTTACTATGCCTGTCTCCATTAAATTTAGCAAGAATACTTGGTCTTTGGGAGTCATTTTATCAATCTCGTCAACAAGCAAATAACGCGGCTTATTCGTTAAGAGATAATCCATCATCCCAGCCTTGCTCGAACTACCTCCATCTGCAAAGTAAGAGTTCTTTAATCGATGCATTAAAGATGTCAGAAACATTGTCTTGGCTGAAGCAGGTGGACCTTCTAGGAGAATATGTACTGCAGACTCTGAATCCAAGGCCATTCTAAAGAGTCTCTTTATATGGTCATAGCCAATAATTTCGTTGAAAAGTCTGCCACTTTGTATGCTAATTAATTGAGCCTGGGGCATAATTTGATTATACAATCTTCAAGGAGCCTGTTGTTGATTAGCTTCCTAACATGTGTTTGATTGCTTTTGG